>JAWVYG010000068.1:0-8503 GCA_033722815.1 Halioglobus sp. | reverse complement strand
CACCAGGACCTCACCGACAACGGCCTGGATTTCAACGTGGACGGCGTCGTGCCCGGCACGGGCGGCGACAACCCCGGACCACCCGTGGTCAAGGATTTTGCCGACAATGACTACTACGCGGATTTCAATTCCGAGGCGAAGACCGACCTGGTGGACGCCGCTTTCCACTTTCGCTGGGATGCGGGTGTGACGAACGTCGATGTGCTTGCCTCGTGGCAGGATTTCGAGACCTTCAACCTGGACAACCGCACGCCGTACCCCGGGTTCAACAATCGCTTCGAGATCCAGCTCGACTGGGAGACGACCACGGCCGAGCTGCGTTTCTCCGACACCGGTGACAAGCTGGACTACATCGCGGGGATCTACTATGCCAAGCGCGAGATCGACGGTTTCTTCGACATCGACCTCAGCGGCACGAACCTGCTGGGACCGGCGGGCGGGGCGGGCGACATCAACGCGCTCTTCGCCAACCTGACCTTCCATCTCGGCGACAAGTGGGACCTCACAGCCGGCGCGCGCTACGACGAGAATGAAATCTGGACCAAGAGCAACTTCGCGTTTCTCGGCTTCAACTCCATCGTCGACGACGACGTCAAGTTCGACAACCTGTCCTGGAGCTTCAAGCTGCGTCACTTTGTGAGTGAGGACACCACGGCCTACCTTGCCATCGACAACGCCTACAAGCAGGGCGGGTTCAACAACCTGATACCCGGCCTGCTCGCGCTGGAGATGATATTCCCCGAGTTGGGGGACGTGGGGCGGGAAATGCTGCTGTTCGACGAGGAGACCTCGACTGCCATAGAGCTCGGTATCAAGGGCAATGCGCTGGACGCGCAAATGAATTACAGCCTTGCCGTGTTCTACCAGGAGTTCGAGGACCACCAGCTGATGCAGCCGGGTAATGTCACCGCGCTCAAGACACCGCTGGGCAACCTGAACGCGCTGTTCGCCAACCAGCTTACCAACGCCGAGGAGATCCTGACCAAAGGCGTGGAGCTGGAGATGAATTACCTGCTCGGGGACAACTGGGACCTGGGTTGGCGTATCGGCTTTTTCGATGCAACCATCGAGAAGTGGTCGTACCGTTTCTGCGAGGGCGGCGAGGAAGAGGCGCCCGACCAGTTGTTCTGTCCCGCCGGCGGCGGAGACCCGCTGAACGTGCTGCCGCAGTGGAATAGCAACGTCCAGCTCGGCAATGTGCGGCCGCTGTCGCCGACGCTGCTGGCGTACGGCAGGCTGAACTGGTCCTGGCAGTCCGCGGCCAACTACACGCGCGCGACATCGCGCTTCGACGGCTCCATCAGCACCCTCGGCCTGAGCCTCGGCTTGCGCTCCGAAAACGCGGGATGGGACGTGCGGCTGTGGGGCAAGAACCTGACCGATGAGGACTACAACGTCGCGCCCACCCTGCGCAGCGACGGCGATCCGGCCTTCGACCAGCCCTACGGCGGGCGCTACTACCCCGGGCGCCAGTACGGCCTGACGCTGAACTATTCCTTCTGACGGCGCGCCAGCTTTCAACGCCGTCGCTATAGCGGCCGGAGGCCGGCGAGGCTGCGACCGGATCTGGCCTTGCGTCATTCACCGCGCTCGCATGCCAGCGTGGCCCGGTTGCCGCTGTGGTCCGACACCCAGCAGGGTGGGGCGGGGGAAGGGCCGCAGTCGGCGGAGAACGGGTTCGGCCGGTCGGCAAACAATCCGGCGCTGTCTACCGTGTACACGCCCCGGCGGGTCGCTGCGCCGGCGGCCGCCACGGTGCAGTTTCCCTCGTTGCGCGGCAACGCTGCGAAAATGTAGTCGATGCGCCGCTGCACGTTGAGCGCCGGGTCCTCGATCTGCCCGATACTGCTCTCGCGGCCCGACGTGCAGGCGACGCCGCTTACGGCGTCGCATTCTGGCTGTCCCGCAGCCAGGTGCGTATCGATCCAGCCGCGATCAAGCGCGGTGCGATACTCGGTACTGCCGGGGGCGGCATTGAAATCTCCGCTGATCAGCGCGAGGTTGCCGGGCAGGCGCGTCGCCTCGACATAGTGTGCCAGCTGCACCGCCTGGCAGGCGCGCACAGTGTCTGCGCTATCGCACTCGGGGGGGCAGAACCTGTCACCGCAGGGGCTGCGGGCGAGGTCGGCGCCGGAGGCCAGGTGTGTCGTGTACACGTCTATCTCGCCCGTCGGGTGGTCGACGCGCGCGTGCAGTACGTGACGCGCGAATACCAGCACGCCCGCGGCCTCGTTGTACAATGGGCCGTAGAGCGTGCGTGTGCCGCTGAGCAGTATCGGGTAGCGGCTCAGTATGAGTTCCTCGTCGACCTCGGCCAGCGTGACCGCGAGCAGCGGCCGGTACAGCAGCTCATAGGTGAACCCGCAGGCGGCGGCGAGCCCCGGCAACTCCGTGCGCACCAGGTCCAGTATCGAGATCACCGGCTGGGCCAGCTCGGTGGGCGCGATGGCCGCGTTGATGACCTCCTGCAGGGTAACGAGGTCGGGGCATCCCGCGGCGACGAGGTGTTGCGCCAGCAGCGCTATGCGCTCCTGTACCCGGCACTGACCGGTGTCGAGCTGCGCAGAATCGCAGTCGAAGCCGTGCAGCACATTCAGGTTGGCCAGGGTCACTGCGTTGTCGGGGGATGCGTCCGGTCCGCTATCGCCGCAGCCGCCGAAAACCGGCAGCAGTGCGGTGACGAGGACGACAAGCCAGTAGTTTGTCTGCACGAGGGGGTCCCGCTTACCAACCTGGCGCTATTGGAGCACGGGCGGCTACGTCTGCAAAGTGCCTTGCGTGTTGATCCCGGCGCCGTGCACCCACCGTGGTGTCGCAAGCATGTTGACTGGCGCGCAATTGTGTAACTGGTGTAACGTTTTAGAGTGCAGACAACCGGGTTTTGCCCATGAGCGTAAAGAGCGAACTCAAGGACGTGGCGCTGGAAGCCCTGGCATTCGTCGTAACCGGTGCCGTCATGCTGTGGTTGGCCATCTACACCGAACTGGGCAAATGGCCGGTTATCCTGCTGGGCGCGGCTGTCGGCATTGCGGTGGTGATGCTGATCAGGCGCCGCCGCAGGAGCTGAGAGCGGCCACTGTCGCTTGCAACCACGGGCCGTTCCATCCATGCGACCGGTAGGCCCGCCGACCGCTGCCAGGCGTTTTCCGGGTCCGGTTTGTCCGGCCCCTGCACACGTTCTCGTGCCGGCAGAATCAACTTGTCAGGCGCGCCGGTGTACCCTAGGGTGATTGCAGTCGCCGTGGCAGCACGACAGGATTCCGCAGCCCGGTTCCAATAATGATAACAGGGAGTGAACCCTATGCGCCCGGCCCATTGGAAGAGCCACGTTACGAAGTTCCTGCCGGTACCTGCTGTCATCGCGGTACTGGCCACCACCTCCCCCGCGCTGCAGGCCCAGCAGCCGGCGCTGGAAGAGGTCATCGTCACCGCGCAGAAGCGCGAACAGAACATGATGGACGTGCCGGTAGCGCTCACCGCGGTGTCGCCCAGGGACCTGAAGGTGTTCGGGGTCCGGGATACCGCAGACCTGGCGAAGGTGAGTCCGTCCCTGACCTACGACCAGACCGGGCTGGCGCAAAACTCGGGCTTTCGCATACGCGGCATAGGCACGGTGGTTTACTCGGTCAGCGCCGAGAGCGCTGTGGCGGTCGTGATCGACGACGTGGCGACCACCCAGTCCGGGCAGGCGCTCGCCGACCTCACCGGCATCGAGCGGGTCGAGATCCTGCGCGGGCCGCAGTCGACACTGTTCGGGCGCAACGCGTCCGCCGGCGTCATCAACGTGGTGACGCGCGGCCCCACCGACGAGTTCGAATCCAGCATGGAGCTGACCTTCACCGACGACGACCAGCAGAAGGTCAGCGCCACCGTGTCCGGCCCCGCGACCGACGATCTTGGCTACCTGTTCACCGCGTACTACGACGACATAGAGGGCTGGGTCGACAATCTGCAGGACAGCACCAGGACCGATGGATCGGAGAAGTGGGGTGTGAACGCAAGGCTGCGGTGGGACGTTTCCGACACGGTCTCACTGAGCTTCCAGGGCAAGTACGACGACAGTGACAGCAGCTGTTGCCTGCCGGCCTTCACCTACATCGAGGATGTCGAGCGGGCACGGATTCTGACGGTGATTCCGCTGACGGAGGCAGTGCCGGAGATACTGCCCTTCATCGACGAGGACAACACCACCATCAGTGTCGACGATATCAACGAGGTGCTCACGGAGAACCTGCAGTTTTCACTCAAGGCGGCCTGGGACGTGCACGAACACAATGTTATGTCCATCACCGCCTACAACAACTGGGACCTGAGCGAATTCAACGAGCTCGATGGCACTGCCTACGACGTGCTCAATCACCCCTTTCTCGGTGGCACACTGGGCGACCCCGACGGCACCGGCGTGGTACCGTTCACCATTGCCAGCGGCGGTGGCGTGGTCCAGCTGAACCAGCTTGAAGTCGACTTCTTTTCGCAGGAATTTCGCGTACTGTCGCCGGAGCGCGAGTGGGGCAACTATATCGCCGGCCTCTTCTACTCGGAGATGGACGCGGACCGCCGCTTCGACCGCTATGCGCCCGGCCTCGGCGTCGCCGCGGGCCTGGACGCACACAGCATTTCCGACAACGTGGTGAGCTCGGCGTCCCTGTTCGGGCAGCTGACCTGGAACCTGGGCGAGCGTTCGCGCATCACCGTGGGTGGCCGTTACCAGTACGAAGAGATCGAGTTCGATCTTACGAATATCGATTTCTACGGGGGCGGCCCCGATGTCAGCGTCAGTTACGAGGACGACGACACCGTGACCCTGGGCAGCGTGTCCTACCAGTACGACGTCACGGAGGACGGCATGCTGTTCGCGCGCTACGCACGCGGCCACAAGGGCCAGTTCTTCGACGCCGCGGCCTCGACGGCCTTCACCGGCGTGCTGGAGCCGGTGGCGCCGGAGTCCTCCGACGCCTTCGAGGCGGGCTACAAGGCGGAGCTGCTCGACAACCGCCTGCGCCTGGAAGTCGTGGGGTTCTACACCACCTACGAGGATTACCAGGCGCAGCAGACGACCCTCACCGCAGAAGGCGCGATCATCTTCTCCACCGAGAATGTCGGCGAGCTGGAAACCATGGGTATCGAGCTCGACAGCACCGCGCTCATCGGCGACAACCTGACGTTGCAGGCGGCCGCCGCCTGGGTCGATGCCACGATCAAGGAGTACGGCAACGCCGAGTGTTATTTCAACCAGATGCCGGAGCAGGGCTGTGTGACCGGTGAGGGTGGCGTCAGTACCCAGGACCTGGCGGGGGAGGACCTGCAAAACTCGCCGGATTTCAAGGTCAGCCTTGCCGGTACCTACGTCTGGCCCGCAGGTAACGGTCTGCCGGGCGACGTCTACGTCACGGCGGCCTACAGCTGGACGGACAAGGTCAATCACGACCTGCAGCTGGCGCCGTGGATGGAGGCGGACAGCTACGGGATACTGAACCTCTCCGTGGGCATGGAGGGCGGCAGCGATCTGCGCTACGAGGTGACCCTGTTCGCCAACAACGTGCTGGACGAGAGCTACGACGGCGGCCTGCTGGACAGCTCCCTGGCCGCGGCTACGGAAGCCACCAGCCGCTACGTGCCCCGCGACCACGAGGCCTATTACGGGGTGCGCCTGAAACTGGAGCTCTAGCGCGGCGCCAGGCGGGCCGGATAGCCCGGCCCTGCCAGACGCCCACCTTTCCGGGGTTCACTCGCCGAAGTCTTCGATAGCCTGCAGCCAGTAGTTGCCGATGACCTCCGCGGGAGGCTGGACCCTCGGTCTTACCAGGCGAAAGCCGATAAACGGGGCATCGGTAAACCACCACTGGCTCTTGGGAAACTGCGGATCGGAGGTCTTCCACGCCGGACTGGAGGGCATCCTGGCCGCGCAGCGCATGCTCTCGACACCATCGACGAACGAGCCGCCGCGAACGACCCTGGGATAGAGAGACGTGGGGCGATTCCACGGGTTGTCCGCGGGGGAGCTCGCATAGTAGTCGGGATCGTACTGGTCCATGGTCCACTCCGCCGCGTTGCCGTGCATGTCGTGCAGCTGCCAGGGGTTGGGTTTGCGGCTTCCCGTCGCCGCGGTACTCTCGTCGCTGTTGCCGCTGAAGACCGCGAAATCGCCCGCCCGGGCGGGGTCCTCGCCGAAAGACCACGGGGTAGCGGTGCCCGCGCGACAGGCGTATTCCCACTCCGCCTCGGTCGGCAGGCGATAGAAATGGCCCGTTTTCGCGCTCAGCCAGCGGGCGTAGCGCAACGCGGCGTACTGGGTGATATGGGTGGCGGGGTGGTTCCGCACGTCGGGATCGCTGGGGCCGCTGATGGTGTAGGGCGACGACGCGCCCGTCACGCCGTCTATCGCCAGCTGCTCGAGCTGCTGCGCGGGAACCAGTTGGTCGAATGTGTCGCCGCGATGGACGAATACCGCGTACTGCTGCCAGGTGATCTCGAACTGGCCCATCCAGAAGTCGTCCAGCGAGACCTCGTGTCGGGGTGCCTCCGAGGCCCTGTGCCCCGGTTCGCTCCCGGAGCTGCCGATCATCGCCTTGCCGCCGTGTACGGGAAGCATGCTGATCGCCACGTCGGTGCCGGGCACGGGTTCGCTGTAGGGCGCAAAGTCCTCGGCCAGCGCCGAGGCTGCCAGCAGGCACAGCAATATGTACGGGTGCAAGAGGTGAAATGCCTGTTTCATGCAGGGCTCCTGTAGCGTACGCCTTGTCCATCCCGTCACTGTCGGCGGCGGCCGGCGCCCTGGCCAGGCGGAGTACGCTCGTTGTCGTAGTCGCCAAATCTTGACGGGCGTCAATGTGCGGTTGTACCGGCCGCCCTAGTTTAGCCCTGTTGCTAACTGATAATAAGGTGGAAGCGGATGAAGCGCGTAAATGATGATCTGCGTCAGGCGACAGACGATGGCATGACACGTCGCGAACTGGTTGAAAAGACCTCTGCCGTGGCTGGCGGACTGCTGCTTGGCGGCACGCTGGCCGGCTGCGGCGCCGAACCGGGTGAGACAGGTGCGGCGCCAGGCGTCAGGGCGTCCGGCAGCGACAAGCTGAAGCTGGCGCTGGTGGGCTGCGGTGGCCGTGGCACCGGTGCGGCCAACAACGCCCTGAAAGCTGACGTCGGCACGGAAATCGTCGCCGTTGCGGATGTCTTCGCCGACAAAGCCGAGGCCTGTGTGCAGCGATTGCAGGCCAAGTTCGGGCAGTTCAGGGCGCCCATCACCCCCGAGACGACCTTCGTTGGCCTGGAGGCGTACAAGCAGGCCATCGACCAGGCAGATGTGGTGCTGCTGGCCACGCCCGGCGGTTTTCGTCCCGAGCACTTTGCCTACGCGGTATCCCGCAACAAGCACGTGTTCATGGAAAAACCGGTCGCGACCGATGCGCCGGGTATCCGGCGCGTGCTCGACACCGCGCGGGTGGCGGACCAGCGCAAGCTGAACGTGGTGGTGGGCCTGCAGCGCCGCTACGATCCGGCCTACAGGGAGACGGTACAGCGCTACCGCGATGGCGAGGTAGGGCAGATAGTGTCCGGACAGGTGTACTGGAACTGGGATGGCATGGACAGCCGGGTCAGCCTGCGCCAACCGCAGCACACCGAGCTGGAGTACCAGCTGCGCAACTGGTACTACTTCACCTGGCTCAGCGGCGACCACATACTGGAGCAGAACCTGCACAATATCGATATCGCCAACTGGATTATCGGCGAGTACCCGCAGAGCGCACAGGGCAGCGGCGGCCGGCAGGTCCGCAACGGGAAGCAGCACGGCCAGATCTTCGACCACCATTTCGTCGAGTACGTCTACCCCTCGGGCGCGATTGTGCACGCCCAGTGCCGCCAGATCACCGGCTGCATGAAACAGGTGAAAGAGCAGTTCCAGGCCACGGACGGCAGCATCGAGACGATGGCCATCCTCAGCGGCAACAGCCGCATGACGCGCCGCGACGGCACGGAGGTCTACTGCAATCGCGGGCTGCTTGGCGGCAGTCCCTACCAGCGCGAGCACGATGCGTTGTTCAAGGCCATCCGCAGCGGCGAGCACCTGAACAACGTCGAGTACGCCGCGAAGAGCACCTTCAGCGCGATCATGGGCCGCATGGCCACCTACTCGGGTGAGCGCATCGCCTGGGAGAAGGCCCTGGCGAGCGACCTGCGACTCGTACCCGATTCGTCCGCGCTGGATTGGAACGGGGAGGCGCCGGTCATGCCCGATGCCGAGGGACGCTACCCGGTCGCCATACCCGGTAGCACGAGAGTCATCTAGACCCCCACACGGACGTGGTCGCAGGTACGCGCGGCCGCGCCGTCTGCTCCACACAGGCCGCTCGTCTCTTTCCTGACCGCTGCGGCTCGGGTTGTCCGGGTCTTCCCCGCACTCGCGCCGCCTGTCATGCAAATCTGGACAGGATGCGGAAACTCGAAACCGCGGGATTCCCGCCAGCGTAGTAATTGGCAGGAGGGTTACTGCGCCATGAAT
>JAWVYG010000067.1:0-8534 GCA_033722815.1 Halioglobus sp. | reverse complement strand
GCGAGGGTGATGATCCGGTCGCGGGTGATGACGTAGCGGGCCGGGCGCAGGCCGTTGCGGTCCATGACGCAGGCGGCATGGCGGCCATCGGTCAGCACGATGCCGGCCGGGCCGTCCCACGGCTCCATGTGCATGGAGTGGTACTCGTAAAAGGCGCGCAGGTCCGGGTCCATCGAGTCGATGTTCTGCCAGGCGGGCGGGATCAGCATGCGCAGTGCCCGCGGCATGTCCACGCCGCCGGTGAGCAGCACGTCCAGCATATTGTCCAGGCTGGAGGAGTCCGAGCCGGTGCGGTTGACCACCGGTGCAATGTCGGCGATGTCCGGCAGGCGCTCGGTCTGGAACCGGGCCGTGCGCGCCTCCGCCCAGTTGCGGTTGCCCTCGATGGTATTGATCTCGCCGTTATGGGCCAGCAGGCGGAACGGCTGGGCCAGCGGCCAGCGCGGCATGGTATTGGTGGAGAAGCGCTGGTGGAACACGCAGATCGCCGTCTCCAGGCGCTCGTCCCCGAGGTCGGCATAAAACCTGGGCAGGTCCACGGGCATCACCAGCCCCTTGTAGGAGATGACGCGGCCGGAGAGGCTGCAGATGTAGAAATCCTCGTCGCCCTCGTTGGCGATTTCCGCCTTGCGCCTGGCGACGAACAGCTTGGTGCTGAGCTCTTCGTTGCTGCAACCGGGCGCATCGATAAACACCTGCTCGATACGCGGCAGGCTGTCCAGCGCGATCTCGCCGCAGACGGAGCTGTCAGTGGGCACTTCCCGCCAGCCCAGCACCTTCAGGCCCTGGTCAGTAAGTGCTTGCTCCGTCGCTGCACGAGCTGTGGCGGCAGCGTTCTCGTCGGTGCTCAGGAAGATCTGGCCGACGCCGTAGTTGTCACCGGGCTCGGCGCCAAAGCACTCCCGCGCCAGGGTACGGATAAATTTGTCCGGCATCTGCATCAGCAGGCCGCAGCCGTCGCCGGTCTTGCCGTCGGCGGCGATGCCCCCGCGGTGCGTCATACAGGTCAGTGACTCGATGGCCGTGCGCAGCAGGCGGTGGCTTGCCTCACCCGAGGTGTGGGCGATCAGGCCGAATCCGCAATTGTCACGAACATCTTCAGGTCTATACAGGCCTGCACTCATACCCAGTCCAAAATTCCGACGAGAAACAAATATTTACAACGAGGTGCCTGCCCGCCGCACAGAGGGCGCTCGGGCAAAAAGGAGGCCTATTTTACACAGTTGAACACGGTGGAACAAACACCGCCCGGCGCCCGCTCGCGGCGCTCAAAACAGCGCTTGCAGCTCGTCTTCGGTGACGTCGTCGACGACCACGGCCTCGCCGATCGCGCGCAACAGGACCAGCCGCAGGCGGCCATCGACCACCTTCTTGTCGCGGCTCATCAGTTCGCCGAAGTCGTCCGCCGACATGTCCTGTGGCGGCGCCACCGGCAGCCTGACGGCGGCCAACAGGGTACGCAACTCGTCCACCTGGGCTGCCTCGATCCACCCGCGGCGGGCGGACAGTTCCAGCGCCAGCACCATGCCCGCGGCCACGGCCTCGCCGTGCAGCCATTCGCCATAGCCCTGGTGGGTTTCGATGGCGTGGCCGAAGGTATGGCCGAGGTTGAGGATGGCGCGAACACCGCCCTCGCGCTCGTCGGCGGCCACCACCGCGGCCTTGGCGGCACAGCTGCGCTCGATGGCCTCCGCCAGGGCGGACTCCTCGCGTGCCAGCAGTTTCGGCATCGACTCGAGCAGCCAGCGGTAAAACGGCTCGTCCACGATGAGGCCGTACTTCACCACCTCCGCCAGGCCCGCCGCGAACTCCCGCTCCGGCAGCGTGTGCAGCGTGTTGATATCGATCAACACAGCCCTGGGCTGGAAAAAGGCGCCGATCATGTTCTTGCCCAGCGGGTGGTTGACGGCGGTCTTGCCGCCCACCGAGGAATCCACCTGCGCCAACAGGGTGGTAGGCACCTGGATGAAATCGACGCCGCGCTGGTAGCACGCCGCGGCAAACCCGGCGATGTCGCCGACGACGCCGCCGCCCACGGCGATGAACGTGGTGGTGCGGTTGTGCTTGTCCGCCATGACGCGGTCGAAAATCCAGCCGAGGCTGTCCAGCGTCTTGAACTGCTCGCCGTCGCGCAGGATGACCTCGGTGACCAGCTGGCGCTCCCCTACCGCCTGGCGCACCCTGTCCAGGTAGATCGGTGCAACGGTGTCGTTACTCACCAGCACAACCTGGGATCCGCCTACGTGCTGGCGCAGCAACTGGGCATCGGCCAGCAGGTCGCGACCGATATAGATGGGATAGCTGCGCTCACCCAGTTCGACCTGCAGGGTGTGCATCAATAGGGACACCGCTTTACCTCTGGATCACTGCGTTTTCGAAACGTGCATGATACCGCGTACCGCGGCGGGCTGGTAATGCCCGGGGGGCCGCGCGGCCCCGACAGGTTGTCGCCGGCTAGAGTTCCGACAGTTCACGCACCAGGCGCTGGGCCACGGTGCGCGGGCTGCACTGGTCGGTCTCGATGATATGGTCGGCAATTTCGCGGTACAGCGGGTCGCGCACCGCCATCAGGTCGCGCAGGATCTCCTCGGGGTCGCCGCCCTGCAGCAGGGGTCGCCGCCGGTCACGCTGGGTGCGCCGCACCTGCTCGTCGACGCTGGCGTACAGGTAGATAACGAAGCCGCGGCCGGCGAGGGCCGTGCGGTTCTCGGGGCGCAGCACGACGCCGCCGCCGGTGGCCAGGACGATGTTGTCCCACTCGGTCATTTCGGCCACCACCTGCTGCTCGCGATCGCGAAAGCCTTCCTCGCCCTCGACATCGAAGATCCAGGGAATGTCGGCGCCGGTGCGGGCCTCGATCTCGGCGTCAGAATCCACGAAGCGCAGCTTGAGGTGCTGCGCCAGGTGTTTGCCAATGGTGGTCTTGCCGGCCCCCATGGGGCCGACAAGGAATACTCTGTGCAGTGCGGGCATGCAGGCGGCGGTTGCCCTTATTAGTCGAGAAGCGTATCCGCAAGGATGCGCGGCGTGATGAAGATCAGCGTCTCGTTCTTCTCGAGGGAGTTGGTCTCGTTGCGGAACAGCGCGCCGATGTACGGCAGGTCGCCGAAGAACGGTACCTTGTTGACAGAGTGGATGTCTTCCGTCTGGAAGATACCGCCCAGCACCACGGTCTCACCGTTGCCTACCAATACCTGGGTATTGATCTCGGTGGTGTCGATCGTGGGAATCTGCGATCCGAACTCACCGTCGACGAACCGGCCCAGGGAGTCCTGGTTGATCTTCAGGTCGAGGATGATGCGATCGTCCGGCGTAATGCTGGGCGTTACCTCGAGCTTGAGCACCGCGTCCTTGAAGGACACTGTGGTGGCGCCGCTGGCCGAGGATTCCAGGTAGGGAATTTCTTCACCGGACTGGATCAGCGCTTTCTGCTTGTCGCCGGTGATCACCTTGGGCTGGGACACCACTTCACCGGTGCCTTCCGCTTCCAGCGCGGATATTTCGGCGGACAGGAACAGGTCGTCGTTGGCGAAGCCCACCGCGAAGCCGCTCGAGGAGGCCACGCCCAGGTCCACCAGCAGTGCGCCCGGGAAATCAACCGTCGGCTGGCTGCCGCCGATCACGTCGTTGACGATGCCCACCGCGTTGACGCCGTCTCCGGCGACCGACAGTATGGAATCGTCCGTCTCGTTGAGGTAGCCGCCGCCCCAGGCAATACCCAGGCTATCCGACGCGTCGGACTGCGCGATCACGATACGCGCCTCGATCATGACCTGGCGCACGGGGATGTCGACCAGCTCGATGAGGTCGCGAATAGCGGCCAGCTTGGTAGCCGTGTCCGTAATGATCAGCGAGTTGGTGCGCTTGTCCACGACCACGGAACCGCGCTTGGAAACCAGCTTGCCGCCCTCTTCCGAACCGGCCTTGAACAGCTTCACGATTTCCCCGGCCTTGGCGTAGCGAATGCGCACGAACTCGGACTGCAGCGGCGCCAGTTCTGCGATCTGCTTGTTGGCCTCGATCTGCTGCCGCTCGCGCTCGGCAATTTCCGCCGCCGGCGCCACCATCAGTACGTTGCCTACCTGCCGCTTGTCCAGGCCTTTCGTTTTCAGTACCAGTTCCAGCGCCTGGTCCCAGGGCACGTTCTGCAGCCGCAGCGTGATGCGGCCGGAAACGGTGTCGCTGGCGACGAGGTTGAGTTCGGTGAAGTCGGCAATCAGCTGCAGCACCGCGCGGACCTCGATGTCCTGGAAGTTGAGCGAGATGCGCTCACCCACATAGGTGAACTCGTTCTTGCGCCGCTCCACCTCTTTTTTCGACAGGGGCTTCACGCTGAGTACGTATTCCTGGTCGGTCTGGTACGCCAGGTAGTCGAAATCGCCCGTCGTCTTGAGCAGCAGGGTGGCGCCGCGCTCGGTCGTGTTGACGTCCACGTTCATCACCGGCGTGGCGAAATCAGTCACGTCGTAGCGGCGGATAAGGCGCTCGGCGACGGTCGTATCGAGGAACTCGACCTTGACCTCACCGCCCTCGCTGAAGACGTTCACGTCCACTGACGGGTCGGTCAGTTGCAGCGTGAGGCGCCCTTCACCTTCGCCGGTACGCTGGAACTGCAGGTCGGTGATTTCCGAATCGATTTCCGCGACTTTCTCGACCCGGGTGCTGACCGAAGTGGGATCCGAGGTGCGCTTGACGTAGCTGTCGATCTCCTGGCCGACCACGAGGTAGACGTTATTGCCCTCTACACGCGTCTCGAACGGAACCAGTTTCACCAGGTTGACCACCAGCCTGGTACGGTCGCCCGACTCCAGGACCAGCGCCTTGGTGGCGTTGCCGTAAGGCAGCGAGAAGCGCTTGCGATCAAGGCTGCTGCTGGCACCGGGGAAATCCAGCGCTATCCGTGCCGGCTTCTCGATGGAGTAGGATTGCAAATCCGGCGGCGTCTCGCTGAACTCGAGTCGGACCTCGAACTTGCTTCCCGGCCGGGAGCTGAACTCAATGTCCTGTACCGTCGGCGCCGCCTGTGCGATCCCCGCTAGCAAGCTCACCGCCAGCGTGGCTAGCGTGCCACGCAACCAGTTCCCCAAGCTTCTATTTCCTTTCCCCACGGCCTTCATCCCCAGATTTAAATTTTTACGTGAAATGGCTCTTCTCTATCGTTTGGCTTATATGCCACTCAGCTTGATGCTGCGCGGGCGTTCTACCCACCCGTCTTCTGTTCCATCGCTTACAATTTCCACCACCGACACGTACGTGTCGGTCATGTCCACAATCTTGCCGTGGTGCCGGCCCAGGAAATTACCCAGCTTCACACGGTGCACGCCACCGCGCGGATCCTTGATCAGCGACCAGTTGGTGCCGCCGCGCTCCAGCGTGCCCACCATGCGCAGAGAGTCGAACGTAAACTGCTCGAGGAACTCCTTGGGCCTGCTCTCGTCCGGCTTGATGGCGCTCACTGCCTGCAGCTTGGCGATTTCCCTGACCTCGATAGGCCGGTCGAAGGGACTGCGCAATGTCGTCGCGCTGTAGGCAAATGCTTCGTAGGCCTTGAAGGTCGGAATCGGTTCGATGATACCGCCGGGCCTGGAGCGCTTTTCCTCCATGAACGCATCCAGGTCGGAAAAATCACGCCCGGCACAGCCTGACAGGAACGTGCCCGCCAGCGCGATGGTTATCAGGGTACGGAGAACACTCGTCATCGTCATGCGTCCTCGTCGTCCTTGTAGCGATACGTCTTGGCGATAATGCTCATTTGCAGGTTATTCGTGTTTCTTCCCTTGGCCGAGATCTCGAAATCGTGCAGGGTTACGATCCGCGGCAGCCCCGCCATGCCACTGATGAATGCCCCCAGGTCGTGGTAGGAGCCCGACGCGGATATGGCAATCGGCAGTTCTATATAGAACTCCCTCGCCTGCTCCTTGCGCAGGTCGATGGACTTGATTTCCAGACCGTTCATCCGGCCCTTGTTGGTAATGTCCTCGAGCAGCCCGGGGACCTCGGTGTCACTCGGCAGCTGGCTCACCAGCGCACCGAACGACTCCTCCATCTCCACCAGCTGCTGCCGATAGGCGTCGAGGTTCGCCACCTGGAAGGCCTTCTTCTCGAATTCCTTCTTCAACTTGACTTCTTTCTTCTCTTCCTTGGCCAGCGTCTCGCGCAGGCCCTCGATGTGGTAGTAGTAGCCGCCCAGCAACACGCCGACCAGCAGGGCGATCCAGATGAACACCTTGACCGGCATCGGCCAGGAGCCGATGTTGTCGAACTCGAGGTCGCTGAGATTGAGTTCACGCAGCGAGTTCAGGGTATCTTCCATTGCCATTGCCTAGCCCTCCTCCGACTTTGCAGCCACGGGGGCCTCGATTTTCACCGTCAACCTGAAGGTATTGGCCTGGTCGCCGAACTTGGTCGCCGCGTTCACCTTGTCCAGGTTCGGGCTGGCCAGCCAGTCCGAAGCATCCAGGCTGCGCATCAGGCTGGATACCCGGTTATTCGACTCGGCGATGCCGTTGATGGTGATCTTTTTCTTCTTGGTCTCCAGGTTGGTGTAGAACACACCATCCGGGACGGTACGCACCAACTGGTCCAGCACCCGCACGATGATGGGCCGGTTGCCCTGCAGCTCCTGGATCACGCGCATGCGATCAATCAGCTGATTGCGGCGCTTCTTCAGGTTCTTGAGCTCCTTGACCTGCTTGTCCAGGGTCTTGATATTGTCGCTCAGGTACTGGTTGCGCCCTTTCTGCTCGTCGATCTGGCTGTTCACCACCCTGTCCGCGAGCAATAACAGGCCCAGGGCCAGGAACACCACGAGCGCGACCGTGGCAATGAACTCTTTCTTCAGCTCCTGGCGCCGTTCCTCGCGCCAGGGCAGTAAGTTAATCTGGGCCATCAGTCAAAACTCCGTAAAGCCAGGCCGCAGGCAATCATCAGCGACGGCGCATCACTGGCGAGGGCGACGTCATTGACCCTGGAAGAGGTCGACATAGTGGCGAATGGGTTCGCCACCGCGGTGGGAGTGCCAAGTTTCTCCTGCACCAGTCCATCCAGGCCCGCCATGGAGGCGACGCCGCCGGCCAGGATAATCTGGTCGACGTCGTTGTACTGACTGGAAGAAAAGAAGAACTGCAGTGAGCGCGCAACCTGCTGCACCACGGCGTCCATGAACGGCTCGAGGACCTCCGGCTCGTAGTCGTCGGGCAGGCCGCCCTGCTTCTTCGCCAGGCCGGCTTCCTCCAGCGGAAGGCCGTAACGACGCATGATCTCGTCGGTCAGCTGCTTGCCGCCGAAAAGCTGTTCCCGGGTGTACAAAGTCTGGCCGTTGTTCAGCACGCTCAGCGTGGTCATGGTAGCGCCGATGTCGACCACGGCCACCGTGCTGTCGGTATCCAGGTCGAGCTGGTTCTGCAGCAGGAAGAAGGCCCGCTCCATGGCGTAGGCCTCGACGTCCATGATCTTGGGCGTCAGCTCGGCCGCCTCGATGGCGCTGACCCGGGCATCGATCGTCTCCCGGCGGCAGGCCGCCAGCAGCACTTCCACCTGGTTCTCGCCCTCGGGCGAGGGCCCCTGGACCTCGAAATCGATCGCCACCTCTTCCAGCGGGTACGGTATGTACTGGTCCGCCTCGAGCGTCAGCGAGATTTCCATGTCGTCGTCGCTCAGGCCCTCCTGCATGTCGATCATCTTCGTGATCACAGAGGAGCCGGCCACGGCGGCGGCAACATTCTTGATTTTCGTACGCGACTGGGCCACGACCGAGCGGATCGCGTTTGCCACGCTCTCCACGTCGTTGACGTTCTTCTCGATCACGGCGTCCTGAGGCAGCGAAGCCACCGCGTAACTCTCTACGCGATATCCTCCCCCTGTGCTGCTCAGCTCGAGCAATTTGACTGTCGTCGAGCTGATATCAATCCCCAGTACCGGCGTCCCCTTCCTTTTCCCAAATAGCCCCAACAACTTTTTTCCTTATCAGTATCACTAACTTAGGATATTTTTATGTACCGATATATGAAAGACAGATATACCACAGTGGCAAATATATCCAATCATAAAAAACGCTTATAATTACCAAAGCCACCGTGTTGCCTGCCGCGACCCCACTTAAGCCACTGTTTTGCAAAGGGATAAATGAGCCTCGTTAAACTGATTCTGCGCCTGGCACTGCTTGGATTTCTCGGTGGGGTGTGGCTGCTAGCGGGGGTTTATCTCTACCTCAGCCCGAACCTTCCCGACGTTGAAACCCTGCGCGATGTGGAACTGCAAACGCCGATGCGAGTGTACACGAAAAATGGCGATTTGATCGGCCAGTTCGGCGAGCAGAAGCGCAGCCCGCTGCCCTTCGACGAGATACCCGAGCAGTTCGTGCAGGCGCTGCTGGCGGCGGAGGACGACAATTTCTTCAACCACCGCGGCATCGACGTGATGGGGCTGGCCCGGGCCGTTTCAGAGCTGGTCCTGACCGGCGAGAAGGGCTCAGGCGGCAGCACCCTGACCATGCAGGTCGCGCGCAACTACTTTCTCAGCTTCGAGCGCACCTT
>JAWVYG010000066.1:0-8541 GCA_033722815.1 Halioglobus sp. | reverse complement strand
GCCGAAAGAAATCGCCGCCCGGCGCCAGGAGGCCACCCGCCGCTTCCTGGACCTGATTTAGCAACGAACAATCCGAGGGAGGATGCAGCATGATCACCGCACTGGACCATATCGCCGTCGCAGTCCCGGACCTGCAAAAAGCCATCGAGCGCTTTGTCGAGGACTTCCAGCTGCCGCTGGGGGGCACCGAGGACGTGGTGGAGGCGAAAACAACGGCCGCCTTCCTGCCGCTGCCACCGACCAATATCGAACTGATCCACCCGCTCAATGACGAGGGGCCGGTGAAGACCTACCTGGAAAAGAAGGGCGGCGGCCTGCACCACCTGTGCTTCCGCTCCGACGACATCGAGGCCGATGTCGCCCGCCTGAAGGAGAAGGGCTACCAGTTCCTGTCCGATGAACCGACACCGGGGGCCCACGGCTCGCGCGTTATATTCATCCACCCGAAGAGCGCCGACGGCGTACTGATCGAGATCAACCAGCCCGCCGACGAACACTGAGGTCCAGGCCATGAGCGACAAGATTTACGACAAGGCCGCGGCCACCCGCGAGAACTGGGAGGCACTCGCCACGAAGCAGATGAAGGGTCGCCACCCGGACGAGCTGACCTGGCATACGGCGGAAGATATCGCCGTGCGCCCCCTGTACACCGCGGCCGACACCGACGGGCTGGAATACACCGATACGCTGCCCGGTATATCGCCTTTCGTGCGCGGCCCGCAGGCCACCATGTACGCCGGGCGCCCCTGGACCATCCGCCAGTACGCCGGTTTCTCCACCGCCGAGGAATCCAACGCCTTCTACCGCAAGGCGCTGGCTGCCGGAGGGCAGGGCGTCTCGGTGGCATTCGACCTCGCCACCCACAGGGGCTACGACTCCGATCACCCGCGCGTGACCGGCGACGTCGGCAAGGCCGGTGTCGCCATCGACTCCGTGGAAGACATGAAGATTCTCTTCGACGGTATCCCGCTGGAGAAGGTGTCCGTCTCCATGACCATGAACGGCGCCGTGCTGCCGGTGCTGGCCGGCTACATCGTGGCGGCGGAGGAGCAGGGCGTCCCCCAGGAGCAACTGGCCGGCACCATCCAGAACGACATCCTCAAAGAGTTCATGGTGCGCAACACCTATATCTACCCGCCCGCGCCGAGCATGAAGATCATCGGCGACATCATCGCCTACTGCTCGGCAAACATGCCGCGCTTCAACACGATTTCGATCTCCGGCTACCATATCCAGGAAGCCGGGGCCAATGCGGCGCTCGAACTGGCTTACACGCTCGCCGACGGCAAGGAGTACATCCGCACGGCCATCGCCGCGGGGCTCGGTATCGACGATTTCGCGCCGCGCCTGTCCTTCTTCTGGGGCATCGGCATGAACTTCTACATGGAGATCGCCAAGATGCGAGCCGCGCGGCTGCTCTGGGCTCGAATCGTGTCCGAGTTCAACCCGCAAAACCCGAAGAGCTCGATGCTGCGCACCCACAGCCAGACCTCCGGCTGGTCCCTGACCGAGCAGGACCCGTACAACAACGTGGTACGCACCACCATCGAGGCGATGGCGGCGGTATTTGGCGGCACGCAGTCGCTGCATACCAACGCACTGGATGAGGCGATCGCCCTGCCCACGGAGTTCTCCGCCCGCATCGCGCGCAACACGCAGCTGATCATCCAGGAAGAGACCGGCATTACCAAGGTCGTCGACCCCTGGGGCGGCTCCTACATGATGGAAAACCTCACCCAGGAGATCGCCGACAAGGCGTGGCAACTGATCGAGGAAGTGGAGGAGGCAGGCGGCATGGCCAAGGCCATCGAGACCGGCATGCCCAAGCTGCGCATCGAGGAAGCCGCCGCCCGCAAGCAGGCTCGCATCGACCGCGGCGACGACGTTATCGTCGGGGTCAACAAGTACCCGGTGGACGAGGAAGAGGAAGTCGATATCCTCGAGATCGACAACGCCGCCGTGCGCGATGCCCAGCTGGCACGCCTGGCCAGCATACGCGACCAGCGGGACGAGGCCGCCGTTGAGGCTATACTGGAGCACATCTACCAGTGCGCAGTCTCCGGGGAGGGCAACCTGCTGGAGCTCTCCATCGAGGCGACACGGCGCCGGGCGACAGTCGGGGAGATTTCCTTCGCCATGGAAAGAGAATTCGGTCGCTTCAACGCCCAGGCCCAGACGGTGTCGGGCGTCTATGGTTCGGCTTTCCAGGAAGACGAGGCGTGGCAGGGTATCAGCAAGGACATCGACGCCTTCGTCGAGCGGCACGGTCGCCGGCCGCGCATGCTGGTGTGCAAGATGGGCCAGGACGGCCACGACCGCGGCGCCAAGGTAGTCGCCACCGCCTTCGCCGATGTCGGCTTCGATATCGACCTCTCACCCATGTTCTCCACCCCCGAGGAGGTTGCCCGCCAGGCGGTCGAGAACGACGTCCACGTGGTCGGCGCCTCCTCGCTGGCCGCAGGCCACAAGACCCTGGTGCCGCAGCTCGTGGAAGAGCTGAAGAAGCAGGGCGCCGAAGACATCGTGGTGATCGCCGGCGGCGTCATACCCAAGCAGGACTATGACTTCCTCTTCGACGCGGGCGTGAAGTGCATCTTCGGCCCCGGCACGCCGATTCCGCAGGCCGCGCGGGAGGTACTGGACGCTGTAAACAGTGTTTCCACCTAACCGAAAGTCCTCCGGTCGTGCTGGCTCCATGGGCACGCGCGCAGTTAGTACGTCGTCATGACTGACTTCGACCTGGACGCACTGACACAGGGCAACCGCCGCGTACTGGCCAAGGCCATCACACTGGTGGAGAGCAAGCTCGAGGACCACCGCGAGCAGGCGCAGGCTATTCTCGAACAGGTATTGCCCCACAGTGGCGACAGCATACGCATCGGTATCACCGGTGTGCCCGGCGTGGGCAAGTCCACCTTCATCGAGGCTTTCGGGCTGTATCTCATCGAGCAGGGCAAGCGCGTAGCCGTCCTGGCGGTCGATCCCAGCTCGCCGATCGCCGGCGGTTCCATCATGGGCGACAAGACGCGCATGGAAGAACTGTCCCGTCGCGAGGAGGCGTTCATTCGTCCCTCGCCGTCGGAGGGGGCGCTCGGGGGCGTTGCACAGAAGACGCGCGAGACGATGCTGCTGTGCGAGGCGGCCGGCTACGACGTTATCCTGGTGGAGACCGTGGGCGTCGGGCAATCCGAGTACCAGGTAGCGGGCATGGTGGATTTCTTCATGGTGCTGATGCTGCCCGGCGGTGGCGACGAACTGCAGGGGATCAAGAAGGGCATCATGGAATTGGCGGATGCGCTGGTCATCAACAAGGCCGATGGCGAGAGCGAGGCACTGGCCACCATGACCCAGCGCCAGTACACCAGCGCGATGAACCTGCTGCGGCATACCAGTTTCTGGACGCCCCGCGTCATGACCTGCTCGGCCCTCAACGCGATCAACATCGACACCGTGTGGGGCATGCTTGTCGACTACTATTTCCAGGCGCAGGAACAGGGCGTGTTCCAGCCCAAGCGCGCGCAGCAGAACCGGGACTGGATGCACCAGCTGGTCAACGAGATGTTACTGCTGCGCCTGTCGCAGAATCCGCAGGTAAAATCCCTGATTCCCGCGCTGGAAGTGGCGGTGGAGAAACAGGAAATTACTGCATTCGCCGCCGCACGGCAGATCATGGAGCAGCTGTAGCGGCACCGCGTATGCGCTTCTATCCCCTGGAAAAGCTCATCAATCTCCACGACGACTACTCGCGGCAATTCAAGATCGACCACCTGCAGCTCCTCCTGCTGCAACGCGGCGGTGAACTCTACCTGCTGGAGGCCAGCTGTCCGCACCGGGCGCATCCGCTGGACGTGGCGACGGTGGCAGAGGGCACCATCCAGTGCGCCCTGCATCACTACCGCTTTTCCATCCGCGATGGCAGCCTGATACACAGCACCGAGGAGCCCTGCCGCAACCTCCGCGTGTATACGCCCGTCTACGAGGGCAACGAGGTCGGTATCATGCTCGACGACAGCCTGGAGCCGCTCGTATAGACGCTGTGCAATTTATTGCAGGCAGGCGCTAGCGGCCATACAGCTCGCGGTATTCCGGATCCTTCGCGGAAATCATGTCCGCCAGGTCGACCATGACCTTGCACTGCTTCCAGGACGCGTCGTCCTGCATCTTGCCGTCGACCATCACCGCGCCGCTGCCGTCCGGCAGGGCCTCGAGCACCCGTCGGGCCCAGGCCACCTCGTCCGCCGGCGGGCTGAACACGCGCTTGGCAATGTCGATCTGGCTCGGGTGCAGCGACCAGGCCCCGACACACCCCATGAGGAAGGCGTTGCGGAACTGGTCCTCGCAACCCGTCGGGTCATCGATGGCGCCAAAGGGCCCGTAGAAGGGCAGCGCGCCCACGGCGACACAGGCGTCGACCATGCGACCCATGGTATAGTGCCACAGGTCCTGGGCATGGGTGGCCCGCGGAGCATCCGGGTTGTCGCCGTCCGGGTCGTCGCGCACGAGATAGCCGGGGTGACCGCCGCCGATGCGCGTGGTCTTCATCCGCCGGGAGGCGGCGAGGTCGGCGGGCCCCAGGCTCATGCCCTGGATGCGCGGGCTGGCATTGGCGATCTCTTCCACGTTCGCCACGCCAAGGGCCGTCTCCAGGATACAGTGCAGCTGGATCGGCCGCGCAAGGCCTACGCGGGCCTCGAGCTGCGCCAGCAGCTGGTCGGCGTAGTGCAGGTCCCAGGCGCCCTGGATCTTGGGCAGCATGATGACGTCTACCTTGTCACCGACCTCGGACACGATGCGGGTGACATCGTCCAGGAACCAGGGGCTGTCGAGACTGTTGACCCGTGTCCACAACTGGGTATCACCGAAGTCATTGTCGCGCGCAATACTGATAAAGCCCTCCCGGGCGGCTTCCTTGTTGTCGATGGCGATTGCGTCTTCGAGGTTGCCCAGGATGATGTCGACCTTCTGCGCGATACCCGGCGCCTTCTCTACCATCTTGGGATTGCTGGGATCGAAGAAGTGAATCATGCGCGATGGGCGCACCGGTATTTCGCGCAGGGGCTCCGGGGCACCCAGTGCCAGTGGACGGAAAAATTCTCTCGGGCTACGCATGCTTTACTCCTGGTGACTAGGCGTTAGAAATGAATGACGCGACGGCTCAGTCCGCGGGCGGCCTCGCCGCGGACAGGCGGTGCTGGTACTGCGCGTATTGTACAAGGGGATTGCCCGGCTGGTCGCACAGTTCCGCCAGCAGGGCATCCGCCCCGCCAAGCTGCCGCAGCCCGGCCCGGCCGTAGTTCTCCTCGAGCCGCTTGAGCAACCAGTGCGCCTGGTAGCGTCGGCGTCTCGCCTGCAGGTCACCGGAGTCGGCCAACTGCCGGTGGTGAGCCTGCAGCGTATCGGCCAGCTCGACGATCCCCGTTCTTTGCGTTGCGCTGGTCGCCAGCACAGGCACGTTCCAGTTGCCATCCGGGTGCTCGCCCTGGACTGACGACGCCAGCTCCGACAGCGTCCGCGTCGCCACGGCACCCATGTCCTGCTTGTTGACGACAAGAATATGCGGTACCTCCAGCACACCTGCTTTCAGGAATTGCACGCTGTCGCCTGAACCTGGCTGGGCCACGAAGCAGGTCGTGTCGCAGCTGTGGGCGATGTCCGCCTCACGCTGGCCGACACCCACAGTCTCAACCAGCACGACATCGAAGCAGTACAGCATCACCAGGCACATGGGCCACACTTCCGTGCTGAGGCCGCCGAACTGTCCGCGACTGGACAGCGAGCGCACGAAAACGCCATCGTCAACTGGGTCTGTCTTCATGCGCAGGCGATCGCCTAGCAGGGCGCCGCCGGAGACGGGGCTGGACGGGTCCACAGCGAGGATACCCACGCGCAGGTCACGACCGCGCCAGACATCGATCAGGGCGGCGGTGAGCGAAGACTTCCCGACGCCGGGCGGGCCGGTCAGGCCGACGAGGTGGTTGGCGGCGCCGTCGGGCTCGATGATCAGGTCGAGAAGGGCTGTAGCCTGTTCGCGCGCCTGGGCGCGGTTGTCGTCGATGAGGTTGAGTGCCGTCGCGATGGCGGGACGTTCCCCTGCACCCAGCGCAGCGGCCAGCTGTTCCATAGCCTGTTGCCCCACGGGGCGATCAGACGGCGGCATCCAGGCCGTTGGACTGGCGGATGATGTCGACCATGCTGCCCATGATGGTATTCATGTCCGAGTCCTTGGGCGTGAAGACCGCGCGAACGCCCATGTTGCGCAGCGCCTCCTCGTCTTCCGCGGGGATTATGCCGCCCAGCACCAGGGGCACGTCCCGGGCACCGGCAGCCTCGAGCTCGCTGCAGATATCCTCGACCAGCTCCAGGTGGCTGCCGGAAAGAATGGACAGGCCGATCAGGTGAACGCCTTCCTCCTGGGCGGCCCGCGCTATCTGTCCCGGCGTCAGGCGGATGCCCTCGTAGACGATCTCGAAGCCTGCATCGCGGCCCTTCACGGCGATCTGTTCGGCGCCGTTGCTGTGACCGTCCAGTCCCGGTTTGCCGATCAGCAGGCGCAGGGGGCGGCCGAGCTCCTCCCCGGTGCTGCGCACCCGCGCGCGGACCGCGTCTATCGCCTGTGCATCACCACCGCCGGACGCGGCGATATCCACGCCGGTCGGGGCGCGGTATTCACCGAATACGTCGCGCAACACCTCGCTCCACTCACCGGTGGTGACGCCGGCGCGCGCACAGGCGATGGAGGAGGGCATGATGTTCTCGCCACCGGTGGCGGCCGCCCGCAGCTGCGCCAGGGAAGACGCCACCGCCTGTTGGTCGCGCGCGGCGCGGAAAGCCTGCAGCGACGCTATCTGCTCCTGCTCCGCCCGCTGGTCGACCTTGAGGATGCCGGAGTCGCCGCCGGCGGTGAGCGGTGACTCGGCCGTCTTCTCGAAACAGTTCACGCCGACAATCTGCAGCTCGCCGCTCTCGATAGCGCGCATCCGGTGGGTGTGGCTCTGCACCAACTCGCGCTTGACGTAGCCGTTGTCCACGCAGGCGACCATGCCGCCCTGTTCCTCGACCCGCGCCATTTCTTCGCGGGCGCCGTCGATCAGCGCCTGAACCTTGGCCTCGACTACGGGCGAGCCGTCCAACAGGTCGCCGTACTCCAGCAGGTCGGTTTCGAGCGCCAGCACCTGCTGCATGCGCAGCGCCCACTGCTGGTCCCAGGGGCGCGGCAGGCCCAGCGCCTCGTTCCAGGCCGGCAGCTGGATCGCCCTGGCGCGGGCGTTTTTCGACAGCGTCACCGCCAGCATCTCGAGTACGATGCGCTGCACGTTGTTCTCCGGCTGGGACTCGGTGAGCCCGAGGGAGTTCACCTGCACGCCGTAGCGAAAGCGGCGCTTGCTGGGGTCTTCAACGCCGTAGCGCTCGCGGGCGATCTGGTCCCACATGCGCGTGAAGGCGCGCATCTTGCAGGTCTCCTCGACGAAACGGATACCGGCGTTGACGAAGAAGGAGATACGGCCGACGACGTCGTGGAAGCTCTCTTGTGGGATGTGGCCCGCCGCCTGCACCGCGTCGAGAATCGCGGTTGCCGTCGACAGGGCGTAGGCCAGCTCCTGGGTCGGCGTGGCGCCGGCCTCCTGCAGGTGGTAGCTGCAGATGTTGGTGGGGTTCCACTTCGGGATGTGCTGCACGGTATACGCGATCAGGTCCGTGGTCAGGCGCACCGACGGCTGTGGCGGGAAGATATAGGTGCCCCGTGACAGGTATTCCTTGATGACATCGTTCTGCGTAGTGCCCTGCAGCTGCGCGGGGTCGACGCCCTGCCGTTCTGCCACCGCGACATACAGCGCCAGCAGCCAGGGCGCGGTCGCGTTGATGGTCATGGACGTGTTCATCTGGCCCAGCGGTATCTGGTCGAACAGCGCCTCCATGTCCCCGATGTGGTCGATGGGCACACCGACCTTGCCCACCTCGCCGCGCGCCAGCGGGTGGTCGGAGTCGTAGCCTGTCTGGGTGGGCAGGTCGAACGCCACCGACAGGCCCGTCTGGCCCTTGCTCAGGTTGGTGCGGTACAGCTCGTTCGACGCGCGGGCCGAGGAGTGCCCGGAGTAGGTGCGCATCAGCCAGGGGCGATCGCGCCCGGCGGATTCCTTCGTCACAATAGTTCTCCCTACGCCGGCCGCCGCCTGAGCAACAGCCGCCGCTCTATCTCGAAAATCTTGTCGGCGATCTTCTCCTTGCCCAGGCCGCGCTTGGCGTCCTCCTTGATGAAGAGGTCCTCGCCGTGCTGTTCCAGCGCAGCGGCCGCGGATACGTTCTTCACGCCGATCAGCTGCATGCTCACGATGCCGCAGCTGTCCACGCCGGGGGCATCCTCCACCGCGAGAATCCTGGTCAGCGCGCCCACGGTGTCCCCGGCGAAGGCGGGCTGGGTGTGGTAGCCCTCGGTGAAGCCGAGCTCCCACACGGCGTGTTCGCTGACGTCGCGGCTGGCAAGCCCGTCGAGCCAGGCAAACACGAGCCCGCCGTAAACGATCGGCTCGCCACTCATCTTGC
>JAWVYG010000065.1:0-8563 GCA_033722815.1 Halioglobus sp. | reverse complement strand
GTGGTTTCGAATCGTCGATATCAGGGGTGTACTTTAAGGCAAGTGGCAGATTAGTGGTATCGGTATCGCCCGCGCCCCAAAGTCGCTGCAGTGCGGATAGGTCCTCAACGGATGGTGGCAAACCGCTAGCACCCGGCTCAGGGTTGCTCGACGTTGCCGGTTATTCCCTGGGTTCGCGATCGCAAAGCGGGCCAGTTGAGCGCGCGTGTCGAGACGATATCGGAAATATGCCTGCGGAAATTCCGTACGGGGTCTGCTGCGACTACCTTTACAGTAACTGGACAAGGCGGCCGATGCAGATCTGCAGCAGGCTTGTCAGGCGGTGGCGACAAAGGCAATCCGCTTCGCCCTGGCGCGATGACGAACAACAGCGATGTCCCCTGCGCAAAGCCAAAATGTGCTCTAATGACATTGTGAGTAAAGACCAGGCATGATATGAAATACCTAGTGCGTTTCCTCCGTAACAGTCTCCCGGGCATGCTCCTGTCACTTGTACTGGTGGCCGGGCTGGGAGCCTGTGGTGACGGTGTCGACCGGCTGCTGCCGCCGCCCGCGGCGCCCGATATGCCGGGTCCCTTCGATGTCGGCCACAGCTCCTTCACCGCAATCGATCCGCTGCGCGACAATCGCATGCTGGCGGTCGAGGTATGGTACCCGGTGGATGCGGCGCAGCGACAGGATGCACCGCTCACGCGCTACCCCCTCGGGCCCGGTATCGACCTGCAATCCAGCCTGGCGATAGACGACCTCCCGGTCTCGGCGCGGCAGGACCAGACACTGCTGGTTTTCTCCCACGGCTATGGCGGCATCAACACGGCCTCGGTCGTGCTGATGGAGGTCCTCGCCAGTCACGGTTTTGTCGTGGTATCGCCGGAGCATACCGGTAACTCACAGTCTTCCGGCGAGGACAGCTTCGACCAGGCAGCCGCCAACCGGGTGCCCGACGTGTCCTTCCTGATCGATACGATGCTGGGGCGCAGCGCAACGCAGGGCGATGCCTTTTACGGGCGACTCGACGCCGGTCGCGTGGGTGTGCTGGGCCACTCATTCGGCGGTATGACCGCGGTGGGCATGGCCGCGGGTTGGGCCGGTGCGCAGCCGGACCCCCGGGTGGCGGCCATCGTCCCGATCTCCGCGGTGTTCGAGGCCGACCTGCAGAGTGACGAGCGCGAGGGCCCCAACGCCGGGTTCACGCGGCAGCAGCTGGAACGTATCGACGTGCCGGTGCTGCTCATGGGCGGCACGGACGACATCGACGTCTTCATCGAGAACAACAACATCGCGTTCGCGCAGCTCGCCAACGCGCCACGGGTGTACCAGGTGGATATCATCGGCGCCAACCACACCCATTTCGCCAACGTGTGCGATATCGGCAACCTGCTGCTGGAACTGGGTTTGTCGCAGGACCTGTGGCCGACGCTCGGCGCCGAGGAGCTGCTCGAGCCCTATGCGCTGACCTGCAGCCCCGAGGCGTTCCCGATCGAGGAAGTGGTGCGCCTGCAGAATCTCTTTATCGTGTCGTTTTTCCGGCGACACCTGCTCGATGACGAGCGCTATGACCGGTACCTGGACGAGGGTTTCGCCGCCGAGGAAGCGGCGATAGCGTTCAGGCGCAAGTAGCCCTGGCTCGCCGGCAGCAGTCCCCCCGGCCGGGGCAGGCTCAGGCCGCGGCCGGAGGCTGCCGGATGTCGCCGATCTGCGGACCGATGCGCGCCGCCGCCGCCTCCATGAGCTTCCTGTCGAAGCCGAACACGTCGATGGCCGTCTCGCCCAGCATCGCGCGGATCTCGCGCTCGTCCACGTCGTGGAAGGTCTCGCGCAGCTTGTCCATGGTGTTGGGCCAGGTGCCCTCCATGTGCGGGTAGTCAGAGCCCCACATCAGCTTGTCGATGCCAATGTCGTAGCGGCTGCCGATCTCGTGGCGCGGCAGGAAGGAGGCGCCGATGTAGCAGTTGCGCTGGAAGTACTCCCGTGGCGTCAGTGACATGTCCTTGGTGAAGTGCGCGAAGATCGGGTTGTCGATCTTGAATTCCAGCACGCGCAGGGTCTCGAGTATCCAGCCGCAGCCGGTCTCGGTGAACACCAGTTTCAGGTCCGGGTGACGCTCGAACACGCCGGACCACAGCAGCGCCTTGAACGGGCGCTGGGCCCACATGTCTACCTCCGAGATGTACATGGTGGTGGCGCTGAATACGTCGCCGTAATCCGGCGACCAACCCGAGTGGGTGTGGATCGGCATGTTCAGCTCCTCACACACGCTCCAGATCGGCTCGTAGCGGCGGTAGTCGTGGTAGAAGGGGTGCGTGCCGGTAGACGTCGGCAGCAGCACGCCGCCGAACAGGCCCGCCTTGTGGGCGTCGCGGATTTCCTGCACCGACACGTCGATATCGTCGACGTTGATGATCGCCACGCCGGCGTGGCGGCCGGGGTTTACCGCGCACAGGTCCGCCAGCCAGCGGTTATAGGCCTGGTTGCCCGCCAGGCTCTGCTCGGGGGAGATCTCGTGGCGATACTGCATCAGCCCGGCGCCGAAGGGCGCCATCTGCGGGAAGATCACCTCCCCGGCCAGGCCGTCGTCCTCCAGCTCCTGCAGGCGCACGTCCGGCAGGTACTCGCCGCGGCGCGGCGCGATGATGCTGTCGGGGTCGCACAGGAAATCCCACAGCTCCTTGTCCGAGGCCTCATAGGCCTGCTTCGCCGCGTTCGGATCCATGCGGCCCGCGCCCTGTTCGCCGGAGCGGCTGTTGAATTCCTCGGTGGCCTCCTGGTCGAAAAACGTGCCCATGCGCTTCATCATCTCGCGCGCGTACTCCAGCCACCATTCATCCGCAGCGGCATGGAATGCGCTGTCCATGTAGGCCTTGTAGCCCTCGGGCAGGGCGCCGGCGTGGCAGTCGGAGCTGATCATTACTAGCTTGGACATGGGTTCCTCGTGACAAAATCGAACGCTTGTGAGCAGTGTATTGAGCTGCCGGCCAGGGCACAAGTTGCGACGTTGGCGAGCCGTTTTCCCACCGCCGCAGGCGGGGGCGCCGGGCGGCCCGGGGAGGTCGAAAACGGCCGCAGTTAACCCCGTCGGGGCCGCCGGCTGTGAACTGCGTCACACGGGCCCCCGGGGCGGGCCCGATAAAGTCGACTTATCGCCAGAGATAGCGGGTTTTTCGCCGCCAAAAGCCGCAAAATGGATGGTAAAGGCGAAATCGCTGGCCTATTCTGGTGGCGATTTCCGGGGCCCGAAGGGGCGACTCCCGTGATGTCAAATCGCGGGACCATGCGACGTGACAGGGGATATGACGTCGACCGTGACCAGTGACAGTGATGCGCTGCTGCAGTGCCTGTTGGCGCTGTGCCGTTTCCATGGCGTGGGAACCACCGCCGAGGCGGTGCGCAGCGGGCTGCCGCTGGAGAACGGCCGCCTGACCCCGGGCCTGTTCGAGCGCGCCGCCTCCCGCGCGGGCCTCGCCAGCAGGATCGTCTATCGGGATCCCGCCACCATCGCCCCGGCCCTGTTGCCCGCCGTGCTGCTGCTCGAGGACGAGCGCGCCTGCGTGCTGGTGGGCTGGGAACAGGACGGCGCCATGGCGCGCATCATCTACCCGGAGCTGAATGAGACCGTCGTCGAGGTCCCCCGGGAAGAGGTGCTCCGCACGGCGTCCGGCGCGGCGATACTGTGCCGGCCGCGCTTCCGCTTCGACGACCGCGCCCCGCGAGCGGCGGCCGAGAACCGCGGCCACTGGTTCTGGGATGCCATCCGCGCCAATACGCCGATCTACCGCGACGTGCTGCTGGCGGCGTTCTTCATAAATCTGTTTGCGCTGGCGGTGCCGCTGTTCACGATGAACGTGTACGACCGCGTGGTGCCGAACCACGCCACGGAGACGTTGTGGATGCTGGCCGCGGGCGTGGTTATCGTGATGCTTGCGGACATCGTGCTGCGCACCATGCGCGGGTATTTTCTCGACCTGGCCAGCAAGCGGGTCGACGTGCAGCTGTCGGCGCTGATCATGGAGCGCGTGCTGGGCATCCGGCTGGAACACCGCCCGGCCTCGGTCGGCTCCTACGCCGTCAACCTGCGCTCGTTCGAGACGGTGCGCGACTTCATCACGTCCGCCTCCGTCACCACGCTGATCGACATCCCCTTCGCGCTGATCTTTATCGCGGTGATCGGCTGGATCGCGGCGCCGATCATGCTGCCGGTGGTCATCGGCCTGGCTATCGTGCTGGGTTACGCCTGGTCCGTGCAGGGCCGGCTGAAGGAGCTGGCCGAGACCAGCTACCGCGCCAGCGCGCTGCGCAACGCGACGCTGATCGAGAGCCTGGTCGGGCTGGAGACGATCAAGGCCACCGGCGCGGAGTCGCGCATGCAGCGGCGCTGGGAGGAGACCACCTCGTTCCTGGCCCACGTCGGTGTGAAGCTGCGCCTGCTGTCCAGCTCCGCCGTCAACGTCACCCAGTGGGGACAGCAGATGGTCACGGTGTTCGTCATCGTCACGGGCGTGTACCTGATCACCAGGGGCGAGCTGAGCATGGGCGGGCTCATCGCCAGCACCATGCTCGCCGGCAGGATCATGGCGCCCTTCGGCCAGCTCGCCGGGCTGGTCACCCAGTACCACAACGCGCAGATCGCGCTGCAGAGCCTGGACGAGGTGATGGCAAAGCCGGTGGAGCGCCCGGCGGGCGCGCAGTTCCTGTCGCGCGACATGTTCCGCGGCGATATCGAGTTCAGGAACGTCTCCTTCTGCTATCCCGGCGCCGACGTACCGTCGCTGCACAACGTGTCGTTCAAGATCGAGGCGGGGGAGCGCGTGGCGATCCTCGGCCGCGTCGGTTCCGGCAAGTCCACGCTGCAGAAGCTGGCCATGGGGCTGTACCAGCCGACCGAGGGCGCGATCCTGATCGACGGCATCGACCTGCGCCAGCTCGACCCATCCGAGCTGCGCTCGCGCGTCGGCTACGTGCCGCAGGACGTGACGCTGTTCTACGGCAGCCTGCGCGACAACCTCACCCTGTCACACCCGCAGGTCACCGACGCGGCGCTGGTGCGCGCCGTGGAGATCGCCAACCTGACCGAGTTCGTCAACGGCCATCCGCAGGGCTTCGACATGACGATCGGCGAGCGCGGCGAGTCGCTGTCCGGCGGGCAGCGCAAGTGCGTCGCCCTGGCCCGCGGTGTGATCGCCGATCCGCCGCTGCTGTTGATGGACGAGCCGACCGGTTCCATGGATCACTCCACCGAGAAGGCGGTGAAGGAGCAGCTGGCAGAGTTTGTGCAGGGCCGCACCTGGCTGGTGGTCACCCACCGCAACTCGCTGCTGGAGATGGTCGACAGGATCATCGTCGTCGACAAGGGTCAGCTGGTGGCCGACGGCCCGCGCGACAGCGTGGTGCAGGCGCTGCAGCAGGGTCGCATAGGTAAGGCGCAATGAACGACGTCGCCCGCAGAGTGAATAGCGCTGCGCCGGCAACCGGCTCGCGCAAGCGCCTGGTGGACTACCTTTTCGCGCCCTGGATGCGCGACGAACTGGTCGATGCCCACGACTGGCAGCAGGACGCCCACCGCGCCTTCATCGAGCAGCAGCCGCTGCGCGCCCGAGCCGTGTTGTACGCCATCGCCGTGGCGGTCATCGCGCTCGTCGCCTGGGCGGCGCTGGCGCAGGTCGACGAGGTCACGCGCGGCAGCGGCAAGGTCATACCGTCGCGCCAGGTGCAGGTGATCCAGTCCCAGGACGGCGGCGTGGTGACGGAAATCCTGGTGCGCGAGGGCGATACGGTGCAGGAAGGGCAGCTTCTTGTGCGCCTCGACCAGACGCGCTCGCAGTCCACCTTCCGTGAAAACCGCGCCGAGTACCAGGCGCTGGCGGTCAAGGCGCAGCGCCTGCAGGCGGTGGTGGACGGCACGGACTTCGAGCCGGATGCGCAACTCGCCGCGGCGGTGCCGCGCATCGTCGCCGAGGAGGCGGCGCTGCTGCAATCGGTGCGCGCGGAGCTGGAGTACGCCAAGCAGATCGCCCGCGAGCAGCTGACCCAGCGCCAGCAGGAGCTGGCCGAGGTGACCGCGCGCGAGCGGCAGGCGGCGCGCTCGCTGGAACTCAGCCGCAGGGAGTTGGACGTCACCCGGCCGATGGTCGCCTCCGGCGCGGTATCCCAGGTGGAGATCCTGCGCCTGGAACGCGAGGTGAACCAGCTCAGTGGCGACCAGAAGCAGGCCGCGGCGCAGATGCGCCAGATCGAGTCCGCCATCCTTGAAGCGCAGCACAAACTCAGCGAGGTGGAGGTGGAGTTCCTCAACCGCATGCGCGAGGAGCTGGCGCAGACCCTGTCGCGCGTCAACGGGCTGCGCGAGGCGGGCACCGGCCTGTCCGACCGCGTCAAGCAGACCGAGGTACGCTCGCCGGTCGACGGCACCATCAAGCAGCTGCACTATCACACCATCGGCGGCGTGGTGCTGCCCGGCAAGGAGATTGTCGAGGTTGTGCCGGCGGACGACACGCTGTTGCTGGAGGTGCGCATCCGGCCCCGGGACATCGCCTTCCTCGTGCCCGGCCAGGAGGCGCTGGTCAAGTTCACCGCCTACGACTTCGTGGTCTACGGCGGGCTCGACGGGATCGTCGAACATATCGGCGCCGACACGGTGATGGACGAGGAGGGCAACCCCTTTTACAAGGTCAATGTGCGTACCCGCCAGTCCGGTATCGCCGAGGACAAGCCGATCATTCCCGGCATGACCGTGGAAGCGGACATCCTCACCGGCAAGAAGAGCGTGCTGGCCTACCTCATGAAGCCGGTGCTGCGCGCGCGGCAGTACGCCCTCACGGAGCGCTGATGGGCACCGTTCTCGTATCCCCCGAGGGGCACGCCCGCGAGCGCTGGTGCGTGGCATTTCCCGACGCGACGGTCGTATCGACCCTGTCCGGCGTCGACGCGGGCAGCGCGAGCAGCCTCTGGCTCGACCTGTGCAACCTGGACGCGGCACAACGCCGCGACCTTATCGGCGCCGCCATGTCCCTTGCAGGGCCGGTGGTCGCCATGGTCGCCGTACCTGCAGAGGACGATGCCTTCGCCGCCATGCAGGCCGGTGCGCAGGGCTACTGCCACGTGAAGGCGGCCCCCGAGCAGCTGCGCGAGATCGCGCTGGTGGTGGAGCACGGCGGCCTGTGGATGCCCACGGCGCTGATGCAGCGCCTGGTGGCGGTATCCTCCCGCGTGCTGGCGCAGTCGTCGCCAGTCTCACCGCGCCTGGGCGATCTCACGGCGCGCGAGCTGGCGGTGGCCGAGCTGGTCGGTCGGGGCGGCAGCAACCGCGAGATCGCCATGCAGCTGTCCATCAGTGAGCGTACGGTGAAATCTCACCTGACCGCGATATTCGACAAGCTCGGCGTGCGCGACCGCGTGCAGCTCGCCCTGGCGATGCACGACATTCCCGCCGCGTCCACCGTCGACTGAGGGGCGACACGGGGCGCCGCGCAAGTCCCGCTCGCTGCCGCGCGCTGTGATGCCGGTCACAGTTTCCGGCGGCGAGTGCCCAACCTGCCCAAAAGTACGATGTGGCGCTTCCCCAACCTCCCTAGCATCTGGAACGATGCATAAATAAGCCCGCCGCGCGCAGGCGCGCGGGCACCAGATCGACAGTCCGGGGGGACGTGAACATGGCCAATGAAATCATCGCAACGGTAGCTTCCATCGACGGCATGGCGTTTGCGCGCGCTGCCGACGGCGCCACGCGCGAGCTGCGCGCCGGCGACCAGCTGCGCGAGGGCGAGGTGCTGCTCACCCCTGACGGCAGCAAGGTGCAGCTGACGCTGTCCGACGGCAGTCCCCTGCTGGTCAGCGATATCGCCGAAATGGCCATCGACCGCGATATGGTGGCGCAGTACGCCGCCGGCCGCGACCAGAGCGCCGTCGAGGACGAGTCCGTGCGCGATGTACTGGCCGCGCTGGAGCGCGGCGACGACCTCAGCGAGGTGCTGGATCCCCCCGCGGCGGGCGCCACCGACCCGGCCAGCGAGGGCCACAGCTTCGTACGCCTGGCGCGAATCCTGGAAGTGACGGATGAGTTCCACGGCGTCGTCGCGCCGCTGGCCGCCGAACCGGAATTGCCGCTGACCCCCAACCTGATCCCGGTCGACGCGATCGACGACACCGCGATCACCGAAGTGGGCCAGCCGGTGCTGATCGATGTCGAGGCCAACGACAACTTCCTCGAGGGCTCGCGCGTCGACGCGGTGACGCAGCCGGACAACGGCAGCGTGGTGATCAACGCCGACGATACGGTGACCTACACGCCGAATCCCGGCTTTGCCGGCACGGATACGTTCACCTACACCGCCGTGAGTCCCGACGGCAACGGCAGCGACACCGCCACGGTGACGGTCGAGGTAGTCGGCGAAGGCGAGATACCGCCGACGATCGCCATCGGCGACGATACCGTGGTGGAGGGGAACGTGGCCACGGTCACCGTGACCCTGTCGGCGCCGTCGGATGAGCCGGTCACCGTGGCGTTCACCACCGCCGACGGCAGCGCCACGGTCAGCGGCGGCGACTACAACCCCGTCGACGGCACCAT
>JAWVYG010000064.1:0-8587 GCA_033722815.1 Halioglobus sp. | reverse complement strand
TTGATAGCCATGGCGCTGGGTGTGCTGCTGGCGGGCGGCGCCCTGGGCGCCTACCTGGCGGGCAAGCGGCAGTACCTCTACGACGATGCCGCGGCCCGCATCCTCGAGAACGGTCGCTATGCGACGCGCCTGCTGGCGCGGGAGCTGGAAATGTCGGGGTTCTACGCCGGGCTGGTGGGCGGCAAGCGACCGCTCGCGCAGGGCGTCGGGGTCGATTGCAACAGCGGGACCTGGGCGCTGGATGCGCGGCACCCGCTGGAACTGGTCGATGCACACAGCGGCAGCGGGGTACCGGTAACCAGTGGCGGGACCAACCTGACCTGCGTGGATGGGACATACGTGGTCCCGGGCAGCGATCTTGTGGCCGTGAAGCGTACCGCCTCCGAGGCCAGTGTCGCTGCCGGTTCTGCGCTTCCCGACCTGACCGCCTCCCGGGTACCCACCTGGTTCCTGCGAACCGACCACGGCCTGGATCCGCTGTGGCAAATACACCGCCCGGCGGATTTGCCTGCAGCGGCGCTGCTGGAGCCGCGCTACAGCTACTGGGAGGCGCGCGCCCGGGTGTTCTTCCTCAGGGACTACGCGCAGTATCCAGGCGACGGGTTACCTGCACTGTGTATGGAGGAGCTGGCGGGCGACGCCATGCTCGCGCGCTGCCTGGTGGAAGGGGTAGAGGATATGCAGTTCGAGTTCGGTGTCGATACCAGCGGCGATGGTGCCGTGGACAGCTATCGGCAGAATCCGTCCGCGGCAGAACTGGCGGCAAGCCGCATGGTGCGCGTTCACCTGCTCTTGCGCAGCCCCTACCCGTTGCCCGGCCAGCATGACGACAAGACGTATTTCCTGGGCCAGAAAGCCGTGCCCGGCGGTGGCGACCGCTACATGCGACGCGTGTTCAGCAGCACGGTGATACTGCACAACAACAGCGAGGTAGTGCTGCCATGACGCGCGTTGGCGTACAGCCACGCTCGCGCCAGCCCGGCGTCGTGCTGATCATGGTGCTGGTGGTCCTGTTGCTGCTCAACCTGCTCGCGGTGACGGTCATTGAGTCCGCCACGCTGCAGGCGCGCATGGCGGGTAATCAGCAGTCCTACCATGCCGCGCTGCAACAGGCGCAGGGTATTGCCCGTGCCATCGGCGAGCGCCTGGAAAACTTCCCCGCCGCGCTGCCGACAGGGCTGTCCAACTGCGCACCGTCCGACAGGGCCGCCTCTTGTCACTCACGCACGCTGATGCTGCCGGCGGCAATAGTTGTCGGTGGTGGCGCCAGTTACCGGGTGGAACGGCGTCAACCGGAGCGTGTCTCGCTGCAGCTGTCGCGCCGTTCCGGGCAGCCTGTGGTGCTGGAGGCGGCGTTGTACGAGGTCCGGGTGACCGTTGGCGGCCCCGGTCGCTCGGGCCGTGTAGACATAGGGGTGGGCACATTGGTGCCGCTGTCATCGGGGCCGCCTGTGACCGTGTACTGGCGTGAGTTGGGCGCCGATGTCCTCTGAGTCCGGCCGGTGAGACGACCGGTCCCGTATTCGGTGGCGGGTATCACGCTCGCTGAACTGCTGCTGGTGGTCGCGCTGATCGGTATCCTGCTCGTCCTGGCGCTGCCCGGGTACCGGCAGCATGTGCTGGAAACGGGCCGCCGTGCAGCGACTGCGGAACTGCGCGCGGTACTCGCCGCGCAGGAACAGTTCTTCGCGCAGCATCATCGCTACGCGCTACAGCTGAACGAATTGGGACTACCCGGTGCATCCTATGCGATCGATGCGCAGGGCAACAGGGTGTCTGCCGCATCAAGACAGCGCATCTACCTGATCGGGTCGCGCGATGACGGCGGCTCCCCGCTGCTGTATGCCCGCCCGCTCCTGGGCCAGGTGAGCGACAGCCGCTGTGGTACCCTCAGCCTGACCGTTACCGGGCGACGCCTTGCCAGTGGTCAGGGCGGGGTTGCGATGTGCTGGTGATGCGCGAGGTCGTTCAGCCTTCCAGGCCGAGCTTCTTCAGCCGATAACGCAGGCTGCGGAAGCTGATCCCCAATAACTTCGCAGTGGCCGTCTTGTTCCAGCGACTCTCTTCGAGCGCGGCGCTGATCACCTCGCGCTCGATGTCTTCCAGGTAGCCCTCCAGGTCGCCGTAGGCCTCACGCACGTCCGCGGAACCGCCAACGGCCCCGGGTCCGTCCTGCGCCGGCGAGGTTGCCTGGGAGGAAACGGTGGGGAACTGCAGGTCCGCCGCGGTGATGCGCTCACCATCCGAGAGCGCAAACGCGCGTTCGAGAATGTTTTCCAGTTCCCGCACGTTGCCGGGGAAGTGGTACTGTGACAGCGCCTCCAGGGCCGTTGGGTCGAGTAGCGGTCTGGACATTTCCGCCCTGGATGCCATCTGCTGCAGGATATTCTGTGTCAGTTCCGGCAGATCGTGCAACCGTTCGCGCAGGCTGGGTACGCTCACGTCGATAACGTTGATGCGGTAGTAGAGGTCCTCCCGGAAGCGGCCGGCCTTGACCTCCGCCGCGAGGTCCTTGTGCGTGGCGCTCAGCAGACGGATATCGGTGCTCTGTTCCTCGCTCGCCCCCACCGGGCGCACGGATTTTTCCTGTATGGCCCGCAGCAGTTTTACCTGCATGGTCAGGGGCAGGTCCGCGACCTCGTCTAGAAAGAGTGAGCCACCGTTGGCGGCCTGGAAGAGTCCGATCTTGTCCTGGCTCGCACCCGTGAAGCTGCCCTTCATGTGACCGAACAGTTCGCTTTCCATGAGCTCGGGTGGGATGGCACCGCAATTGACCGCGACGAACGCGCCCGCGGCACGGGGCCCGTTGTTGTGTATCAGGCGGGCCACCACTTCTTTCCCACTGCCCGACTCGCCGTGGATGTGAACCGGCGCCTGGCTGCGGGCGAGCTTGGAGATTTGCTGCCGCAGGCCCTGGATGGCCGGTGCCGAACCGATCAGCTCCCTGTCCACCGCGGTTTCGGTGCGGCTGGTATCGCCCTCCAGCTGGAGTGCGGCACTGACCAGGCTGCGCAACGTCTCCAGTTCGATGGGCTTACTGATGAAGTCGAAGGCCCCGGCCTTGAGAGCGGAGATGGCGGTTTCGACGCTGCCGTGCGCGGTGATCATGGCCACGGGAATCTGCGAGTACTCCTGCGCGATATACTCCACCAGGCTGATCCCGTTGCCATCCGGCAGGCGCATATCCGTCAGGCACAGGTCCGGCTCCACCTCCACCAGCATCTCTCTCGCCTCGCTGAGGTTCCTGGCGCTGTGGGTGTCCAGCCCCATACGACTGAGCGTGATATCGAGCAGTTCCCTTATGTCCGGCTCATCGTCAACGATCAGAACACTTTGGCGTGTCATCTTGAAAACCCCTGCCTGAATGGATACGCCTTACGCGGCCATGGAGGCCATTGCTGGCAACAGTGTGCAGACATTGCCCGGCCAAGTCGAGTCGGCAAATGCCACTAGCCAGCACGCTGGCTCAGCGTTATGCGGAAACAGCTCTGGCCATCGCGCGTGGTGCGATAGCTCAGGTCTGCGTTGTTGATCTCACACAGTTCCTTGCACAGGTAAAGGCCCATGCCGCTGCCCTCGCTGTGGGTGGTGTAGAAGGGCTCGAAGAGTTTGCTCACCTCCGGCGCCGCGACGCCCTCGCCGCTGTCGATAACGTCCACCATGCACTGGTGTGAGGCGAAGTCGATATCGACCTCGATGCTGGCGGTCTCCTCGCCGGTGGCGAGTTTGCTGTGGCGCAGCGCGTTGTCGAGCAGGTTTGCGATCACCCGCCGCAGGTTCTCCGGGTCGAACTCGATCAGCAGCTCGTTGTAGTCGCAGCGAATCGTGACCTCTGCGGGCCGATTCAGCGCGTTCAGGTATTCCCCGACGAATTCCGTCAGCCAGTTGCCGAGCAGCAGGTATTCGGGTTTGGGCGGCTCCCGTCGTGAAATCTGCATCACGCTTTCCACGATGTCGTTCACCCGCTCACAGTGCTTCTGGATAATGTCCGCCATGCGCTGGTCGTCCTGCGTCAGGTCGGCGGACTCCTGCAGCAACTGCGCGGCGTGGCTTATCGCACCCAGCGGGTTGCGGATCTCGTGGGCGATACTGGCCGTCAGTCGCCCCAGTGAGTTCAGCTTCAGCGACTGTGCGTAGCGGGTGACCGGGGTGTAGTCCTCCACGAAGACCAGCGACTCCCGGTTGGCATTGGGTTGCAGTTCGCGGAAGTTGGCGATGACCGGTGGCGCCCCGCTCATCACCGTGAAGGGAGTCGCCTTGTGCACCCCCGTGTCCTTCCAGTGCTCGAACTGGTAGGCCAGCTCCTGGCAGTAATCGGCGAGTTGACGGCCCTGTTCGACGGTGACCGGCCGTTCCGGCGCCAGCAGGCTGCTGGCGGCCTTGTTCATGACGCGCACCACGCCGTCCTCGCTCACCAGCAGTATTCCCGTCTGCATGTGCTGTACGATTTGCTCGTTCAGTCGCTGCAGGGTATACAGGTCGCTGGCCCGGTTGCGCGCCAGTTCCTCGGCGCGTCCCAGGCGGTGGGCGATGGGCTGGACCATCAGCGATACACCGAAGATCAGTACGCCGAGAATCCCCGAGGGAAACAGTGAGCTTGAGTCCAGCGAGCCCTTGAAAATCAGCCACACCGTATCCAGCAATATGAACAGTACGCTGATCGCCGCCACCAGGGTCGCCAGCGTGCGGTTGGAGATCTACACCGCGCTGGCGGCGACCGTGATGACCAGCAGTACCGGCAGGCCGCTGATCATGCCGCCGCTGGCGTCCGACATCAGCGTGATGGCAACGATATCCACCATGAACACCAGCAGCATCAGTTTCTGGCTGCGGCTGAAGCGCGTGGAGAGGGAGCCTACCAGTGGGATGCTGGTGGCCAGGTAGGCGAGGGCGACGGTGGTGTACAGGGCCTGGTTTTCCGAGCCTACCAGCTGCCGCGTGTTGGGGCTGACCAGCATGACCAGCAGGACCACGGAGAGTAGCGTGCGGTAGCCGACGTAGACCCTGAACAGGGAAATGTTTTGTTGGCTCGATGCCTGTGGTACGGGCTTGGTGAGAATGGCCGGGCGGTTCAAGTTGCGTTGTTCCGTGGCTGCCTCGTCGGGTTGGGGCCTAAGTGTAACAGGCATTGCCGGTACAAGCTCGGCCCATGCCCGGTGCCTGCCGGGGGCTGGCTAAGGCCACCGCTTTTCCGGACAATAGCGGCCAGACCTGTCAGCCAGAGCAAGTGATGAGCACCCTGAACATATTGATGGCCCAGATGAACACGCTGGTCGGTGACTTCGAGGGCAATACCCGGAAGATTATCTCGGTCCTGCAGCAGGCGCAGCGTGAACACGAGCAGCCTGTCGTGGTGTTTCCCGAGCTGACGGTTTGCGGCTATCCGCCCGAGGACCTGTTGCTGCGCCCCAGTATCGAGGTGCGGGTCAGGCAGTCGCTGGACAGGATCCTGGCGGCCATGGACGGCGACGCCTGGGCGATCGTGGGTTACCCCAAGACGGAGAACGGCGGGCTGTACAATGTAGCGGGCGTGCTGCACCGGGGTGAGGTCGTCGCCGAGTACCGCAAACAGTGCCTGCCCAACTACCAGGTGTTCGATGAAAAGCGCTATTTTGTCGCCGGGGAGGGGCCCTGCGTCGTCGCCATCGACGGAGTGCGCGTGGCCATCAGTATCTGTGAAGACATCTGGGAGGACGGACCGACCGCGCAGGCGGCCGTGGCCGGCGCCGAGTTGCTGTTGAACATCAATTCATCGCCCTACCACCGCGGCAAGCGCAGCGAGCGCTGGGACCTGGTCGCGCAGCGTGCCCGCACCACGCGGATGGGCATCGTCTACGTCAACCAGGTTGGCGGGCAGGATGAGCTGGTCTTCGACGGCGGCTCTTTCGCCGTCTCGGCCGAGGGTGAAGTCGTGGGCGCCGCGCCCAGCTTCGAGGAGGGGGACTACTGGATCAGCTTCACCGCGGGAGAAGGAGGCGGTTTCAGCGGGCTGGACGTGGCGCCGCCGCTCGATGAGCTGGCGGCCACCTGGCGGGCGCTGGTGCTCGGGGTGCGCGACTATGTCGAGAAGAACCGCTTCCCGGGTGTTGTGCTGGGCCTGTCGGGCGGCGTCGATTCCGCGCTGACGCTGGCGGTGGCAGTGGAGGCGCTCGGCCCCGAGCGGGTGGAGGCCGTAATGATGCCCTTCCGCTACACCGCGCAGATGAGCGTGGAAGACGCCAGCGAGCAGGCCACGACGCTGGCGGTCAACTACAAGGTGATCTCCATCGAACCGCTCTACGATGCCTTCATGCAGAGCCTGGCCGATGAGTTTGCCGGGCTGCCGCCGGACACTACCGAGGAGAACCTGCAGGCCCGCTGCCGCGGCGTGCTGTTGATGTCCATTTCCAACAAGAAGGGCTTGCTCGTGCTTACCACCGGCAACAAGAGCGAAATGGCGGTGGGTTATTCGACGCTGTATGGGGACATGGCGGGTGGTTTCGACGTGCTCAAGGACGTTCCCAAGGTCCTGGTGTTCGAACTGTGCCGCTACCGCAACAGTCTCGGCCCCTGCATCCCGCAGCGGGTCATCGATAGGCCGCCCTCGGCGGAACTCGCCCCGGACCAGAAGGACGAGGACAGCCTGCCGCCCTACGAGGTGCTGGATGAGATCCTGCGCCTGTACGTGGAGGAAGACTACAGCGCCGATGCCATCATCGCGCAGGGCATGGATGCCGAGCAGGTGCACAAGGTGGTGAGGCTGGTGGATCTCAACGAGTACAAGCGCCGCCAGGCGCCCATCGGCGTACGCATCACGCGGCGCGGATTCGGTCGCGACCGGCGCTACCCGATCACGTCGGGCTGGCGAGCCGGGGAGTAAGCCCGTTACAGCTCGGGGCGATTGTCGAACTGCGGCGGTCGCGGCGGGTCCAGCAGGCCGAAGGACAAGCGGTTCAGCCATGAACGTTGGGGGCTGAAGCTGGAGGACAGTTCGCCGTCTTCATCCAGCGCGGGGTGCTCGGGGTAGTTCATGGCCAGTATGTCGATCGAATCCTGGGCAAGGTCGTCCATACCCAGCAGGATATAACCCTGCGCCATCACGGCCAGCCCATCGGCCACGGCGGGTGTGCGCTGGAAGTTCTCCACCACGTAGCGACCCCTGTTGGCGGCGGCGAGGTAGGCCCCGCGGCGCAGGTAGTAGTTCGCCACGTTGATTTCATGCCGCGCAAGCATGTTGCGCAGCGCCACCATGCGCGCCTTGGCGTCCGCCGCGTAGGGGCTGTCCGGAAAGCGCGACAGCAGCTGCGCGAACTCGGCAAACGCCTCTTTCGCCTGGCTGGTGTCGCGCTTGGTCGGATCGGTGGGCAGGAAACGGTTGAAGATATCCTCGTTGCCCGTATACGCCGCCAGGCCCTTCATGTAGAACGCGTAATCCACGCTGGGGTGCTGTGGGTGCAGGCGGATGAACCTGTCCGCCGCTTCCACGGCCGCCTCGTGTTCGTAGGCGTTGTAGTGCGCGTAGATAAGCTCCAGCTGCGCCTGCTCGGCGTAGCGGCCGAACGGGTAGCGGGATTCCAGCAGCTGCAGGCTCTTCACCGCCAGGTCGAAATTGCCGCCGCGCAGGTAGCGCTGGGCCTCCTGGTAAATCTGCTGTTCGCCGGAGTCCGCCTCGATGTCGGGCTGTTCGTCCGCACCCGTGCAGGCCAGCAGTGCAAGGCTGAGAATTAGCGTGAGAGCGTATTTCAAGGTGTCCACCAGTTTCGCGGCGCGCGCGTGGTAAAATGCCGGCATTCCGGCACTGCCCGCGTCAATTGCTGCGGTATTTAACCACAGGCGGGCGGGCGCTTAAACAGGCAGGGACATGACCGACAAGCTAGAGCACAGGGCCTGTATCCCCGAGGAGCTGCACGGGGCACGGCTCGACCAGGTTGCGGCCCAGCTGTTCCCGCAATACTCGCGCTCGCGCCTGCAGGCCTGGATAAGAAAGGGTGAGCTGCTCGTCGATGGCAGCCCGCTGCGACAGCGCGACAAGGTGCGTGCAGGCGCCAGCATAGAGATCTGCGCCCAGCCCGAGCGCGAGGTCGATTGGCAGCCCGAGGCTATCGCGCTGGATATCATCCATGAGGACGACGAACTACTGGTGCTGAACAAACCGGCGGGACTGGTCGTGCACCCCGCCGCGGGCCACAGCAGGGGCACGCTGGTCAACGCCCTGCTGGCGCACAGCGAGGCACAGTCGCGGCTGCCGCGCGGCGGTATCGTGCACCGGCTGGACAAGGACACCTCCGGCATCATGGTTGTGGCGCGAACGCTGCAGGCACACGCCGACCTGGTCGCCCAGCTGCAGGCGCGCTCGGTGCGCCGCGAATACGTCGCGGTCTGTATCGGCGCCCTGACCGGGGGCGGCACGGTGGACGCCCCGATCGGCCGGCATCCACGACAGCGCAAGAAGATGGCGGTGCTCGCACAGGGCGGCAAGAACGCCGTCACCCATTACCGCATCGCGCGCCGCTTCGGCCATCACACGCGGCTGGACGTCAGTCTGGAAACGGGCCGGACCCACCAGATCCGGGTTCACCTGGCCCACCGTCACAACCCGCTGATCGGG
>JAWVYG010000063.1:0-8629 GCA_033722815.1 Halioglobus sp. | reverse complement strand
GCGCAGGACCTGTTACCTGGTGGCCGAGGCGGAACCGCTGGTCAACCAACTGGCGCACCCCAGCAAGCCGGGCGAGCGGGTCTACGGCATGTGTCACGTGGTTTTCATGACACCGCCGCCGGAAATGTCGCACGAGGACTGGCTGTCAGTGTGGAAGGACAGCCACACCCAGGTGGCTATCGAGACGCAGAGTACCTTCGGCTACCGGCAGAACGTCGTCGTGCGCCTGCTGGGGCAGGACACGCCGGCCTGTCACGCCATCGTGGAAGAAAACTTTCCACCGGAGGCGATGGAGGACGATCACGCGTTCTACGCCACCGGCGGCGACGAGGACGTGCTGCAGCGACACATGGCCGCGATGATGGAAAGCTGCGCGCGCTTTATCGATTTTTCGAAGATCGACGTGATCCCGATGAGCGAGTACCTGGTCAGGCCGCTTGCAGGGCCCTGATCCGGTCGTCCAGCGGCGGGTGGCTGGCCAGCAGGCTGCCGATGCCCTGTTTCAGCTGCTCACTGATGCCGAAGGCGGTCAGTTCGCCCGGCAGGTCCTGGGGCTGGGTCTGTTCCAGCTGCAGGCGCTGCAGTGCCGAGATCATGCCGGCGCGACTGGCCAGCGTGGCGCCGGCATTGTCGGCGCGGTATTCCCGCCAGCGCGAGAACCAGGCCACGATCATACTGGCGAGCAGGCCAAGGACGATCTCCGCGACGAAGGTCACCACGTAATAGCCGATCCCGTAGCCGCGCTCGGTCTTGAACACCACCCGGTCCACGGTGTGACCGATGATGCGCGCGAAGAACATGACGAAGGTATTGACCACGCCCTGGATCAGCGTCAGGGTCACCATGTCGCCGTTGGCGACGTGGCCAATCTCGTGTGCCATCACCGCGCGCACCTCTTCCGGGCTGAAACGGCGCAGCATGCCGGCGCTGACGGCCACCAGTGCGTCGTTGCGGTTCCAGCCGGTGGCGAACGCGTTTGAGGCATCCGAGGGGAATATGCCAACCTCGGGCATGCCGATGCCGGCCTCTTCGGCCAGTTCACGCACGGTATCCACCAGCCACTGCTCCTCGCGGTTCTGCGGCTGCTCGATGACATAGGTACCCGTGCCGCGCTTGGCCATCCACTTGGAAATGAACAGGGAGATCATGGCGCCGCCGAATCCGAACAGGGCGCAGAAGATCAGCAGCGGACCAAGGTTCAGGTCGACGCCGTTCGCGGCCAGGATGCCTTCCAGCCCCAGCAGCTTGAAGACGGTGCTGACCAGCACCAGCACGGCCAGGTTGGTTGCCAGAAACAGAAGAATACGCATGACAATGCTCCGCGTGATGTAATCCAGTGAGTTGGACAGGTCCCGCTGCGACCCGTTCCCACTCCGCTCCGTTCAGGTGGATATGGGGGCGCTGTCGTCAGGATTCAAGGGCGGGCGCCGGGCCGTTCTCCGCCTGTTCTGCGCTCGTGTCGCCGGGTTCATCGGAGTGACCTGCCGGTTCGTCGTACCCAGCCGTCGCGGCGGTTGCCTGTGGCGCTTGCGCAAGCTCGTCGGGCTCCTTCGGCAGCAGGTGCTCGCTGGGTTCCACCAATGGGATGCCGCGTTCCGACAGCTCGGCGCCGACCACCTCGCCACGTAGTTCGATATCCCGGGAGCTGAGTTCGAACAGCGTATTGACCGCTTCGTCCTCGTGTTTCACGTGCATGACCGCTTTCGGCTCGGTGCCGTCGACCCAGGCCTTACCCTTGCCCCAGTAGTGTCCAAGCTGGTTGCGAACCACGAATACCTCTGCCATGACGATATCGACTCCGGTGAAGAACTGCGCGAGATTTTACGTAAACGCGCGCCGATTGGAAATCGCTGCGCGGCGACTCAGCCCAGCAGCAGGTCCTTGGCCTGGTTGACCTTTGCCGCCAGGTAATCGTTGCCGCCGCGGTCCGGGTGCAGCTTCTGCATCAGCTTGCGGTGGGCGGCCACAATGTCCTCTTCGGTCGCCTCCTCATCGAGGCCGAGCACGGCCAGCGCCTCCGCGCGGTTCATCTGAGCGGAACCCGGGTTGCCGGGGGGCGCCTGCCCCTCGAAGGAGCCCTCGCCCGGGAAGCGTTGCTGCAGGTAGCTGACCAGCAGTTGCACCGAGTCCTGGTCCTCGCCGCGGCACCAGTCGAGCAGTTCCTCGAGCTGTTCGCGGTTCATGTCCTGCAGCCGCCAGCCCTCATAATGCCCCCGCAGCACCTCGCCGCTGAGCTCGCCGTTGTCGTGGTCGAGCCGCATACGCAGGATGCTGCTCTCGACCGTGGAGGACTGCCCGGCGCTGGCGGCCTGGGCGCCGCGCAGGCTGGCGAGCATCGGGAAGACGCGGATCAGCAGCGGCAGTGTCTGGCGCATGGCCACCAGCAGACCGGTGAGCGCGGCCCCGACCCAGTGCATGCGGCCGGTGACGGTCAGGCCGATTACCACCACGACCATGACGCCCAGGCCGAGCTTGATGTACTCGCCGCGGCGCTTGTGCGGCGGCATGGCGCTCGCGCGTCGCCACAGGATGTAGACGACGGCGGCGATGGCCAGGATGAGAATCAGTCTCGGCACGGTACAGGTTTCCCCGGGATCAGTCCTTCAATTGCTGCAGCAGCAGTTTAGCACCCTCGGTGGTGCTGTTCTCGAGCGCCGTGCGGCCGCCGGCCGCGTAGCTGGCAACCGCTCCCAGCAGGCCGGCCAGGGTCTGCGCGCTGTGACTGTCGAAACGTGCCCAGGCGCCGCCGCTGAGCCTGGCCATGCTGCGGAAGGTCTGTTCCACCTGCCCGTCGTGACCCTCCTGGAACAGGAACAGCGGCAGCTTCAGCATGCCGCACTGCCCGGCCAGGTCGCACAGGGTGTCGGCGCTCTCTTCCAGCGCATCGCCGATGAACACGAGCGCGCGGATGTCTCGCTTGCGGTGCTCCGCCAGGGCGTGCTTAAGCAGCCTTGCGATCTGGGTGTGTCCACCCTCGCAGTACACCGAGGACATGAGACGGGCCAGGGCGGCACTGTCGCCCAGCCAGCGGCTGGCAAAAAACTCGTGGAAACCGCGGTAGTAGCACAGCTGCACCGACAGCTGCGCGATATGCTCGGTTGCGCTGAACATCTCGCGCTGCAGGTGACAGGCCCGGTCCCAGGTCGGCTGGCGGCTGGCGGTGGCGTCGATGGCGAACATCAGGCGCGGTTTCGCGTCGACGAATTCAGTGACGGCCTTGCTCTTGGCGAGAAACTGCGCGATTTCCGTGGATGAGGAACGGCGCGAGGGTGGTTTTGCCATGGCGTGGGGCAGGGGCCCTCAGGGAGTCGTGGAAGCTCCCAGTTTACCCATTTCGGTCAGTTCCTGCAGGTAGTGGCGACGGCGGGCCAGTTCCGCGATTGCCTCGGAGAGTTCCCTGTCGCTGATGCCCTCGTGGGCCGTCCCGTTGACCAGCTGCCACAGCTTGCGACTGCACAGCTCTGCGGCGTTGATTTCTGTTGTACTCATGTTCGTTGTCTTTCTCTGTGTGGCGATCACCGATTGACCGCTTTCTGTCCGCTTTCTCTTTCAGCTTCTGTAAGTATGGCAAACATCTATGACAGTGGCATTAACTTTCAGTTCCCATCGCACCAGATGGGGTAGCCCCGTCTAGCAGCCTGCTGAAAAAGTCTCAGTCGAGTGCAAGTCAAGCGGTGCGCCGCCCGGGCGAAACTGGCCGGCATTCCGGACAGTTTCCAACGCAGGATTGTGCCGGCTGAGGCTTTTTCAGCAGGCTGCTAGCTGTTGTCGAGGTCGAATGGGAACGCTGCCCCCCTCTCGAACGCCGGGCCCTGCAGCCGTGGCGCGTCCCCGGCTCGCCAGGCGGGCAGGCGAAAGCGCGCGATGCGCTCGATGCCGGGTGGCTCGCTGAATGCCGGTCGGCAGTCACCGACGGTGACCATGCGCACTGTGAGCTCGCCGGGTTCGAATGTCGCCAGCCCGTAGCCGTTGGCCGTGACGTCCACGTAGTGCAGCCCCGGGTTGGCCTCGTTGGGCCCCAGCCAGCGGGCCGCGCCCTTCAGGGACGTGGCGCTGTACAGGAAGGCGGGCAGCACGCCGTCCAGCATGGACATGTTCCAGACAGGCACGGTCTCCTCGCCTTCCTGCGAGAACACCAGGGTGCCAAACTCATCGTCGGCGCCCTGCGTGGCCGCGAGCAAATCGCCGAATATGGGCGATGAGCTGATACCGGCTACGGTGAAATCCGCCGCGACCGGCGGCGACGCGGGCTCCGAAGCGGAGCGATTGATGGTGCCCGCACCGTGCATGTGGTGATCGCCCGACAGTGACACGAGACCGCCGATCCCACGCTGTTGCACCGCGTCCATGAGCTGGCGCAGCTCATGGGGGTAACCGGCCCAGGCGTCCACGTTGAATATGCTGTCCTCGTAGTCGGTGAAGGGCAGGCTGGACAGGTCCAGGCGCATGGGGATGAGCGGCAGCGCGCTGCCCCACAGCTTCCAGGTGGCCCTGGAGTTTGCGAGGGTATCGATGAACCACTGGCGCTGCGCCGCGCCAAGCATGCTGCCGGCGGGCCGGTCGCGCGCGGGATTCGGCGTGCTGCCGTCGCCGTAGGGCAGGGTGTCGGGCGGCTCGCCGCCGGCATAGTCGGCGCCGCCATCCGCGATTTCGATGAGTGTCACGCTGTCCAGCGGCAGCCCCAGCGACTGTGCCAGCCCCTCGTCCACGCAGGGTGGGCTGCGATAGCTGCGAGTATCGGTTACAACGATGTCGACGTGACGACCCCAGCCCAGCGTGCGGTAGATGCACAGGCTGTCCACGGCCGCGTTGTTGTCCTCGTCAGTGCCGCGCAGCGCCGACGCGCGGAAGTCGCGAGCCGGCTGGTCCGCCAGTTCCTCGAGCACGGCCGGGATGTACTCGAACCAGGCCTGGTTCGCCCACTGCTTGCGCTGCGGCTCCGGGACGTGTTCCCCGCCGTAGGTCGAGAAGCTCTGGTAGTTGTCGTTGGAGTACTCGTGATCGTCCCAGGTGCAGACGAAGGGCCAGCGCGCCCGGGCTTCCTGCAGGTTGGGGTCGCTGAGATAGGTTTTGTACAGGTGGCGGTAATCGGCCAGCGTCGCAGCGTAGTCGTACTCCTTTGTTGCCACGCCGTCCGGGAACGGTGGGATGCGCCTGGCCAGCGGCGTGCCGTCGATGCGCTTGTGCCAGCTGCGTTCGTAGATGAAATCGCCCAGGTGCAGCACGAAATCGATCTGCTCCTGCTCGGGCGCATCGCGGTCCTCGGCGATCATGCGCGCCCAACTGCCGTAGTGGCCCTGCTCGTAGCTCTGGCAGCTGGCGAAGGCGACGTTGGCGCGGCGGTCGGCACCCGCCGCCGGCGCCGTGCGCGTGCGACCCGTGCGCGAGACCTGCTCGCCCGCACCGCGGAAGCGGTAGTAGTAGCGCGTGTCGGGGGACAGGCCGTCGATGTAGGCGCGCAGCGTATAGTCGCTGTCGGGAGTGCAGCTGACCGCCTGCGACAGCAGCACGCGCGAGAAGTCCTCGTCCAGCGCCACTTCCACCAGCAGCCGCACGGAGCCTGTCGAAACGACGGGTTCGGCCCTGGTCCACAGCATGACCGCCTGCGGCTGCGGGTCGCCCGAGGCCACGCCCTGCGGGAACGTCGCGCCGTCCAGCGCGCGCTCGGGCGCGAGGTCGGCCAGCGGTCGCGCCGCAGCACTGAGCAGGTAGGTACTGCCGGACATCAGCGCCAGCAGCGCGCGTCGTGTCAGGGGCATCGGGGACTCCTCGGGGCAGGCGTTGTTGCACCAGCCGGTGCTGAAACGCTACTGTAGTCCAAAAATCGCTATACTTGCAGACTATGAGCTTTTTCGGAAAACGCAAAGCGGCCATGCCCGCTGCCGCAGACGCGCTGCCCGGCCGCGACGAGACGATGCCTGTCGCGGCGGCCCATTTCGTCAACGGCAATCCCCTGCAGGGCCCGTATCCCGAGCACCTGCACAAGGCCATGTTCGGCATGGGGTGTTTCTGGGGTGTGGAGCGCAAATTCTGGCAGACCGAAGGGGTCTACACCACGGCGGCAGGGTATGCGGCGGGGTTTACGGCGAATCCCACCTACCAGGAAGTCTGCTCGGGCCTGACCGGCCACAACGAGGTCGTGCTGGTGGTGTATGACCCGACCGTGGTGAGTTACCGGCAGCTGTTGCAGGTGTTCTGGGAGGGGCACGACCCCACCCAGGGCATGCGTCAGGGCAACGATGTGGGTACCCAGTACCGCAGCGGTATCTACGCGTTCGGTGAAGAGCAGGAGCGTGCCGCGCGCGAGACGCTCGCGGCCTACCAGGGTGCGCTGTCCGCGGCGGGCTATGGCGAGATTACGACCGAGATCCTGCAGGCACCGGAGTTTTTCTTCGCCGAGGATTACCACCAGCAGTACCTGGCGAAAAACCCCGGCGGTTACTGTGGCCTCGGCGGCACCGGCGTGGGCTGCCCGGAGGGCCTGAACGCCTGACCCGATCGACTGCGGGCAGGGGCGATCAGGCGCCTGGCCCCGGGTTGCCCTCGATTTCCCAGGACCAATTCCAGCAACTTGCCACTGTCTTCGCCGGGGTGACGAGGGTCCCCCTGAGCAGCATGCCCGGCTCGACGCGCTGCACCGGTGTCACCGGCCAGTTCCAGTTCACCCAGTGGCATCCCGGGTAGCAGGGGTAGTTGTCCAGTTCGATACCCGGTGCCAGCTCCGACCTGAAAAAACCCACAAATCCCTGCAACTCACCGGGCTGGACAATCGGTAACTCCACGTGGTGCTCGAGAGGTCTGCCGGGCATGTCGCCCTCGAAGTCAATGATCTCCACGCTCGCGACGTTGGTCAGCTCGGTTGGTTTGTTGCGCAAGCCGTACATTACCGCGCCGGGCGAGAAGGGAACATCCAGGGCGGCGGAGATATCCATGCCATGAAAATCCTTCGCATAGACTCCGCGAAACTCTCCGGCATAGGTCACCCCGACGATATGCGTGGAGAGTCTGCGCGGCAGTACTCGACCTCCATCGCGCAGGGAGCACTGCGCGACCGCGGCAACACACTCGTAGATATTTTCATCGGTGCCGAAGTCCCCGATCAGTTCGTTGATAATGACGTCGACCCGCTCGGGGAGGGCAACAGTGGTCGCGTCACCCTCTACCAATAGAATCCGGTCGGAAAAACCGTTGGCGTCGATAACTGCCTGGGTGATCGGCATCAGGTAGGGGCGTACGTCTACCGCATACACTTTTGCAGCACCCGCCTGCGCCGCCATTATCGCCAGCACGCCGAGCCCTGTACCCAGGTCGGCTACAATATCGCCCGGTTTAACGACCGACCCTATGGCCTCGCGATAGCGTTCCATGCGGCGCGAATCGCTCAACATGTCCTGGTAGTAGAGCGCGGGGTGGTTCGACTCGCGGTAAGTCTCGCTCATCTATCGAACGACCCGCAGATCGTACGCATGTGTTCACATCTGGCCTGTGGGTTTATTTTCGTTATCATACACGCTACGCCACCCGGGAGTCCCGTCATGGATCTGGCAACAGTGACCGCTGCTGATTTCGAACCGCTTCTGCACCAGGCTTTTGCCCTGGATGAAAGCGATGGCGCCGCCCTGACGCTGGTCGAAATAGATTCCCGCGCCGCTGACGGGAATGATGCGCGCAGCGCCTTCACACTGATATTTCGCGCAGCTGAGGGCATCGATTCGCCGCAGGGAATTTTTCAACTAAGCCATGCGCACACCGGCGAGTTCGAACTGTTCCTGGTGCCCCTGGGCCTTGAGGGTGGACACATGATGTACCAGGCGGTATTTGCCTGACGCCCGCACGGCCGCTGACACCAGACCTCATGCAGCTATGACTGTCGGGCGGCTTCGGCGGCAAGGCGTGCGCTGGCCTCCTCCAGTCCCGACGGCACCCAGTGCATGCGTTTGTAGAACGTGATCTCTCCCACTTCTGCAAAGCCCAGCCGGTCGTACAATCTGCGCGCGGGATTGTCTTCCTCCACGTGCAACAGCACGATTTTTGCTTCCTGCTCCGCGCGCGCCTGCAGCGAGCGCACCAGGTCCGTTCCCAGGCCGCTGTTGCGCGCAGACGGCAGCAGGGTGATGTCCATCAGGTTCAGCAGCTCTGGCATATCGGCGATATACAGGCGGCCGATGGCCTCGCCATTGCTTTCGATGATGTCATAGCTGGCGTTCGGGTAGTGCTGGCGGTAGTAGCTGCGCTGAGCGGCAAACTGAGACGCGAGAAAGGCAGCTTTTTCTTCAGCTGACCAGTGGGTCAGCAGCGCCATCTCCCGCTCCCGGGCGCTGGCGTATAAAGCCTGCAGGAAGGGCAGGTCCGCATCCGTTTCGGGACGCAGGCCGATGCCGCTGATGGCGACTTGCAGTGACGCCGTCAATTTCGCGTGGGATAGAGACCGACCAGTGCGATGGTGAAGTTCATGCTCAGGAAGGGCTGCAGGTTGTTGTGGGCCTGACCGCCGCCGCCGTTCGCGATTGCCTGCGGCGCCATCGCCACCGTGCCGCTTTCCCCCGCTTCATAGATGGGAGCCATAGCCGGCACCGCCCCCGCGGGCGAATTGGTGTTCGGTGCCTCACTGGTAGCGGGCAGCGGGTGG
>JAWVYG010000062.1:0-8658 GCA_033722815.1 Halioglobus sp. | reverse complement strand
CGGCGAAGCGCTCGTGCCGGTCATCCTGCTCCTCCAGCTTGGCCTTGAAGAACTCCGCGCTTGGCCACATGCGGTCCGGCCCGGTCAGTTCGCGCACTTCCTCCATCAGCGCCTGCGGGCCACGGATCACCCGCGTTTCCATCAGGTTGGTCAGTACGGTGATGTCCTGGCCGGCCTGCTCTACGCACTCGGCGACATTGCGCACGCTGTAGCCGGGATTGAGGCCGATATCCCACAGGAACGCGGTGAACGCGGCGAGTTTCTCCCGCTGCGACTCGCAGTCCTGACCCAGCAGGATGAGCAGGTCCACGTCCGAGTGCGGGTGTAGTTCGCCGCGGCCGTAGCCGCCCACGGCTACCAGCGCCATGTCCTGCTCCGGCCACTGCTGCCAGTCCCACAGCAATCCCAGCAGCGTATCGACGAACAGCGCCCGCTGCCGTATCAGCTCGCTGGCCTGCGTGCCGCCGCGGAACTGTTCATGCTGGTACTGCGTGGCCGCGACGATCGCGTCCCTGCACGCCCGGATGGCATTGTCGCTCTCCAGCCCGGTGCGCAGTGCAGCCACATCGAACATTTGCGCCGGCAGTGAGGATTCGCTTCCCGGCATGACTAGATCCCGGATTCGCCGCTGCGGCGGGTCAACACCTCGCAGCCGTCGTCCGTCACGGCGATGGTGTGTTCCCACTGCGCGGACAGCCGGCCATCGGCGGTGGTTACGGTCCAGCCGTCCTTCTTGTTCAGGCGGGTGTGGCGCTTGCCGGCGTTGATCATCGGCTCGATGGTGAATGTCATGCCCGGTTCCAGCACCAGGCCGGTACCCTTGCGGCCGTAGTGCAACACCTGCGGGTCCTCGTGGAATACCCGGCCGATGCCATGACCGCAGTACTCCCGGACCACCGAGTAGTAGTTCTTTTCCGCGTGGGTCTGGATCACGTGCCCGATATCGCCGAGTGTGGCGCCCGGCCGCACGACCTCGAGGGCACGGTAGAGGCACTCCTGCGTCACCGCGATCAGGCGCTGGGCGTGGGCGGGGACATCCCCCACCTGGACCATGATGCTGGAGTCGCCGTGGAAGCCGTCCTTGATGACGGTCACGTCGATATTCACGATATCCCCGTTCTTCAGCTTTTTCGTGTCAGAGGGGATGCCGTGGCATACCACGTCGTTGATCGAGGTGCAGATGGACCTTGGAAATCCGTTGTAATTCAGGGGCGCGGGAATCGCGTCCTGGCGCTGCGTGATGTAGTCGTGGCACAGGCGGTCGAGCTCGCCGGTGGTCACCCCGACCTCGACGTGGGGCTCGATCATCTCCAGCACTTCCGCGGTGAGCTTTCCCGCGGTGCGCATCCTGTCGATATCGGCGCCTGACTTGATCGAGACTGCCATCTATAACCTTATGAAATATATAGAAATATTGGTCGCACCCGGCGGCCCGGACCCCGTGCGGGGGGCCCATTCTAACCCAACAGCAGCGCAAAAGAGTAATGTCCGGCTGCCACGCAGCCTGTGCACCCTTTTATCACCCCGGGTGATGTGGTATAAAGCGCGCCTCTTTTCGAGGCAGCACGGTCGAAATCGGGCGTTTCGGGGAGTGAAACCAACGACACACACATATCTTAACCCCTGTCAGGGTGCCGCTGGATTGCTTGCAATCGAGTGGTTTGGCAGCGGGGGTATGTGGAGGATTAACCCACACAAGGTAACGAGTCATGTCAGACGTGCAGGTAAGCATGCGCGAACTGCTGCAGGCAGGTGCGCACTTCGGTCACCAGACCAGGTACTGGAATCCCAAGATGGACCAGTACATCTTCGGTGCCCGCAACAAGATCCATATCATCAATCTCGAGCACACCGTTCCGGCCTTCAACGAGGCGCTGGAACTGGTCAAGCGGCTGTCCGCCAACAAGAACAAGATCCTGTTCGTCGGCACCAAGCGCGCCGCGGGTAAAATGGTCAAGGAGCAGGCGGAGCGGGCGGGCATGCCCTATGTCAGCCACCGCTGGCTGGGCGGCATGCTCACCAACTACAAGACGATCCGGGCCTCGATCAAGCGTCTGCGTGAGTTGGAAGCGCAGCAGACGGACGGCACGTTTGAGAAGCTGACCAAGAAAGAGGCACTCATGCGTACCCGGGACATGCAGAAGCTCGAGCGCGGTATCGGTGGCATCAAGGACATGGGCGGACTGCCCGATGCACTTTTCGTGATCGATGTCGACCACGAGCGTATCGCGATTACCGAGGCCAACAAGCTCGGTATTCCCGTCATCGGCATCGTCGACACCAACAGCGATCCCGACGGCGTGGACTACGTGATTCCCGGCAACGATGACGCGATCCGCGCCATCAAGCTGTACATCACCGCGGTGGCGGACGCGTGCCTGCAGGGCAAGCTGGAAGCGGGCGAGGTGGTTTCCTCCAAGAACGAGTTCGTCGAGGAAGAGGCAGCCGGGGAGGCCGAGGCTGCAGCCGCAGAGCCTGCCGCAGCGGCGGCACCTGTCGCGGCCGAAGAGGCCGCTGCCGAAGCGGAGCCCGAGGCGGCCGAGCCGGAAAAGCCTGCCGAGTAGGGGTGTCAACCACGGCGCGGGCCGTGGCCATCGATGGAATTTTCCCCCGGCGCACCGACCGGGGGTTTTTATTTGCAGGGCCCGGTTAGCGGGCTGGGGATGAGGAGGACTACCAATGTCTGCAGCACTGGTTAAGGAATTACGTGAACGCACCGGCCTGGGTCTGCTGGAGTGCAAGAAGGCGCTGGCCGCCGCCGATGGTGATATCGACAAGGCCATCGAGGAACTGCGCAAGTCCAGCGGTATGAAGGCGGCCAAGAAGGCCGGACGCACCGCTGCGGACGGCGTGGTTGCCGCGAAAGTTGCCGACGACGGCAGCTACGGCGTGCTTGTCGAGGTCAACAGCGAAACGGACTTCGTCGCCCGTGACGACAATTTCCTCGCCTTCGTGGGCCAGGTTGTCGATGCCGCCTTCGGCGGCAGGCAGTCCGATGTCGCTGCCCTGATGGAAGGGGAGCTGGAGTCCGCCCGCGAGGCGCTGGTACAGAAGATCGGTGAAAACATCGGCGTGCGCCGCATCGAGGCGATCGACTCCGAATCCGGCGTCGTCGGCGCCTACGTCCACGGCAACAACCGCATCGCCGTGCTGGTGGAGCTCAAGGGCGGTGACCAGGACCTGGCCAAGGACGTGGCCATGCACGTGGCGGCGGTCAATCCGCAGGTCGTTGCGCCCGGGGATATGCCTGAGGACGTGGTGGCCAAGGAGAAGGAGATCTTCACCGCCCAGGCCCAGGAGTCCGGCAAGCCGGCAGAGATCATCGAGAAAATGATCGGCGGGCGCATCAAGAAATTCCTGTCCGAAAACAGCCTGCTGGAACAGGCCTTCGTCAAGGATCCCGATGTCACGGTCGGCAAGCTTGTCACTGGCGCCGGCGCCGAGGTGATTTCCTTCCGCCGTTTCGAGGTAGGCGAGGGCATCGAGGTGGAGAAGGTTGATTTCGCCGACGAGGTGGCCGCCCAGCTCAACGGCTGAGCGCGCCGGCCACCACAGGAAAACGGGGCTGCGGCCCCGTTTTTTTGTCGCGCCGATCATGGGCTATCGGCCGCCAACGGTTGCGAACGGGTTAGTATTAGTGCGCAACGCGCTAGGGGTCTGGCCCGATGTCCTGTAAACTACGTGCCAGTTTTTCGGAGGTGGATCCATGCCCCAGGCGGCGGCTGAAAAAAAATACCAGAGGATACTCCTGAAGCTGAGTGGCGAGGCCCTGACCGGCAACGAAAGTTTCGGTATCGATCCCCGGATCCTCGACTCCATGGCGCTGGCCATCGGCCAGCTGGTGGGTATTGGCGTGCAGGTCGGTCTCGTCATCGGCGGCGGCAACCTGTTTCGCGGCGCAGCGCTGCAGGCTGCCGGCCTGGACCGGGTGACCGGTGACCACATGGGCATGCTGGCCACGGTGATGAATGCGCTCGCCATGCGTGACGCGCTGGAGCGCTCGAGCATATCCACCCGCGTCATGTCGGCGATTCCCATGAGCGGGGTGGTCGACCACTATGATCGGCGCAAGGCGATTCGTGCGCTGATCGACGGGGACGTGGTGATATTCGCCGCCGGTACGGGTAATCCGTTTTTCACGACGGATTCCTCCGCCTGCCTGCGCGGTATCGAGATAGACGCGGACCTCGTGCTGAAGGCGACGAAGGTTGACGGCGTGTATTCCGCCGACCCGATGAAAGTAGCGGACGCGGTCAAGTACGACCGCCTCACCTATGACGAGGTCCTGGACAAGAAGCTGGAGGTGATGGATCTCACCGCCATCTGCCTGTGCAGGGACCACAACATGCCCGTGCGCGTGTTCGAAATGGAAAAGCCCGGTGCACTGCTCAGTATCGTGAGGGGTGGTGAAGAGGGCACCCTGATCGAGTAGCCCGTCGGGTTCGAGGAGACAGCGATGATTGACGATATCAAGCAGGAGGCCGGCGAGCGCATGGAGAAGAGCCTCGAGGCGCTGGCCCACAATTTCAACAAGATACGTACCGGCCGCGCGCATCCCAGCCTGCTGGACGGGCTGAAGGTCGAGTACTACGGCGCCGAGTCGCCGCTGAACCAGGTGGCCAATATCAACGTGGAGGATGCGCGCACCCTGTCCCTCACCGTGTGGGACAAGTCCATGACGCCCGAGGTGGAGAAAGCCATCCTGAAGTCCGATCTCGGCCTCAACCCCAGCACGGCGGGTGACGTCATTCGCATCGCTATGCCGATGCTGACGGAGGATACCCGCAAGGGCTTCACCCGGCAGGCGCGAACCGAGGCCGAGGCCGCCCGCGTGTCGGTGCGCAACGCGCGCCGCGACGCGATGGCGATGCTCAAGGAACTGGTGAAGGAAAAGGAAATCAGCGAGGACGAAGAGCGGCGTGGCCAGGAAGAAATCCAGAAGCTGACTGACAGCTTCGTCGCGAAGATCGAAAAGTCCCTGTCGGAGAAAGAAGCCGACCTGATGGAGATCTAGCGCGCTGGTGCCCCCTTCCGCCACCGGCCAGGACAACAGGATGGATGCGATCGTTCCCAGGCATGTCGCCATCATCATGGACGGCAATAACCGCTGGGCGAAGCGCCAGGGCGTGCCGGGTCCGGCGGGGCACCGTGCCGGTGTCGAGGCCGTGCGCGGCGTGTTGCGCGCCTGCAAGCATCACGGCGTCGAGGTGCTCACGCTGTTTGCCTTCAGCAGCGAGAACTGGGGTCGCCCACTGCCGGAGGTGCGAGCGCTGCTCGCCCTGTTGACACGCTACCTGCGCAACGAGGTCCGCGAACTGCACAAGGATGGCATCCGCCTGCGCTTCATCGGTGAGCGCGGCAGGTTCAGCGCGCGCCTGCAGCATCTCATGCAGCAAGCGGAGAACCTCACCCGGAAAAACACCGAGGCCACGGTCGTCATCGCGGTAGATTACGGCGGCCAGTGGGATATTGCCCAGGCTGCCCGCGCGCTGGCCGGCCAGGTGGAAAAGGGCGCCCTGCGCGCCGCCGACATCACCCCCGAGATGCTGGACGCACACATCTCCATCAGCGACCTGCCGCGCCCCGACCTGTGTATCCGCACCGGCGGCGATGCGCGCATCAGCAATTTCATGCTGTGGCACTTCGCCTACAGCGAGCTGTACTTCACCGAGACGCTGTGGCCGGATTTTTCGGAGCTGGAATTTGCGCGGGCGCTGGAGGACTACAGCCGGCGCGAGCGCCGCTTCGGGCTGCGCGATCCCGACGGGCTGGTCTCCGGGGGCGAAGGCAATGCTTAGGCAGCGCGTCATCACGGCATTGATCATGGCCGGCGCCTTCCTCGCCGCGCTGGTGTTCCTGCCGGTCACCGCGCTGGCCGTGTTGTTTGCGGCCCTCATCGGCCTGGGTGCGTGGGAGTGGTCCAGCCTCGCGGGCTGGGCGTCGACGACGACGCGGGCGATGTACATCGTGCTGGTGCTGTGTGCCTGCGCCGCGCTCGAGTTCTATTGCCAACTGACTAGCGAGCCCACCCGCATGCAGGTACAGCCTTTCCTCGGCCTGGCCTGCCTGTGGTGGTCCTTCGCGCTGCTGTGGGTCAAGGGTTATCCCGGCAGTGCGATACTGTGGCGTGGCCGTTTCATGCGCAGCCTGATGGGCATCCTTATCCTGGTGCCGGGCTGGGGTGCGGCGGTCTACCTGCTCAGTTATCCCTGGGGCGGATTGCTGCTGGTTGCACTGGTCGCCACCGTCGCGGCGGCCGACATCGGCGCCTACTTTGTCGGGCGCGCCTGGGGTCGCCACAAACTGGCGGTAGCGGTCAGCCCGGCCAAGACCTGGGAGGGCTTCTGGGGCGGCGTCGCTGCCTGTGCCCTGCTGGCGCTGGGCCTGTGGTACGTATTGCCCGACCAGGCGGCGCACCTGAGCCTGCGCGCTGTGGTCGCGGTAACGGTGATCACCGGCCTGGCGTCCGTGGTGGGCGACCTCACTGTGAGCATGGTGAAGCGAGAGAGCGGCGTGAAGGACAGCGGCAACCTGCTGCCGGGCCATGGCGGCATCCTCGACCGCCTCGATTCCATCTGCGGCGCGGCGCCGGTGTTTGCGCTCGGTTTGCTGCTGGCGGGATGGCACTGATGGCGGGAGCTGTGCGCCAGGTCACCGTGCTGGGATCCACCGGGTCCATAGGCCGCAACACCCTCGATGTGCTGCGCCGTCATCCGCAGCAGTTTTCCGTGTACGCGCTGGCGGCCAACGCCTCGGCCGGGACGATGCTGGCCCAGTGCGTGGAGTTTGCGCCGCGTTGGGCGGTGATGATGGACGCCGATGCCGCCGAACAGCTCGAGCGTGAGCTGCCCGCGGACTGCCCCACGAAGGTTGCCCACGGCCAGGCCGCCCTCGCCGAGGTGGCCAGCGCCGCGCAGGTTGACGTCGTGATGGCGTCGATTGTCGGCGCCGCCGGCCTGCCCTCGACGCTGGCGGCGGCGCGGGCGGGCAAGACGTTGCTGCTGGCGAACAAGGAATCCCTGGTCATGGGGGGGCACCTGCTGATGCGGGCCGTGCGCGAGTCCGGCGCGGTACTGTTGCCGATCGACAGTGAGCACAACGCCATTTTCCAGTGCATGCCCTCCGACGGTGCGGCGCGTCCGCAGTTGCGAGGCATCACCCAGGTACTGCTGACGGCCTCCGGCGGCCCCTTCCGCAGCTGGAGCCCGGAACAGATGCGGACCGCGACCCCCGACCAGGCCTGCGCGCACCCGAACTGGTCCATGGGGCGCAAGATATCGGTGGATTCCGCCAGTCTTATGAACAAGGGCCTGGAGTTTATCGAGGCCTGCTGGATCTTCGACCTGCAGCCGCAGCAGGTGGAGGTCGTGATCCACCCGCAAAGTATCATTCACTCCATGGTGCAGTACGTCGACGGTTCGGTGCTCGCGCAGCTGGGCAACCCCGACATGCGCACGCCCATCGCCTATGGTCTCGGCTGGCCGGAACGCCTGCAATCCGGGGTCGCGCCGCTGGACCTGATCGCCGCGGCACGGCTGGATTTCGAGGCGCCCGACGAGGCGCGCTTTCCATGCCTGCGGCTGGCGCGTCAGTCGGTGGCAACCGGCGGCACCGCCATGGCCGTTTGCAATGCGGCGAACGAGGTCGCCGTGGCGGCGTTCCTGGCCGGTCGGATTCGCTTTACCGACATCCCGGTCGTTATCGAGTCGACGCTGGAGGCGGTCACGGCGGTGGAACCGGTGGACCTGTCGGTGGTCGAAACAGCTGACGCCGACGCCCGCCATGCCGCCACTGCTGCGCTGGCGGACCTGCATGGAATCAACCTGAGCGAGCGACGGATCTGATGGACCTCCTGCAAACGATAGCGATCACCCTGGGCACCCTGGCGGTGCTGGTGGCTGTGCATGAATACGGGCACTTCTGGGTAGCGCGCCGCTGTGGCGTTCACGTGCTGCGCTTCTCCATCGGCTTTGGCAAACCGCTGTTCACCTGGCGCGATCGCCACGATACGGAGTTCAGTGTCGCCGCGATCCCCCTCGGCGGCTATGTGAAGATGCTCGGGGAGCAGGGCGGGGATGTGCCCGAGAGCAAGCTGGATATGGCCTTCGACCGCAAGCCGGTGCTCAGCCGGATTGCGATCGTGAGCGCGGGGCCACTGGCCAACCTCGCCCTGGCCGTGGTGGCGTTCTGGGGGCTGTACATGGCCGGGGAGTCCGGTTTCGTGCCGGTGATCGACGAGGTGGCGCCGGAGTCCGCGGCGGCGCGGGCCGGGCTGCAGCCCGGCCAGGAAATCGTCGCGGTGGACGGCGGCGCGACCCCGACCTGGCAGGCGCTCAGTTTCCGCCTGCTTGACCGGATCGGCGATACCGGCACCCTGAGTGTCAGTGTCAAGGCACCGGGAACGGACCTGGTGACTGAGCGCGAGCTGTACATAGAGCGCTGGCTGTACGAGCAGGACCAGCCCGACCTGTTCGGGGGCCTGGGCGTGACGCTGTACACGCCGGACGTGCCGCCGCTGGTCGGCGAGGTCGTCGAGGCCAGCCCCGCCGCCGACGCGGGTCTCGAGGCCGGCGACCTGTTGTTGCGCGCCGACGGCCTGGCCATGACGTCCTGGAAGGACTGGGTCGATTACGTGCGTGCGCGGCCCCTGGCGCCCAT
>JAWVYG010000061.1:0-8665 GCA_033722815.1 Halioglobus sp. | reverse complement strand
CCCGGGACCACGTATGTCCCATCCACGCAGGTCAGGTTGGTCCCGCCACTGGTTACCGGTACCCCGCTGCCGCTGTGTGCATCGACCAGTTCCAGCGGGCGCCGCGCATCCAGCGCCCAGGGCCCGCTGTTGCAATCGACCCCGACGCCCTGCGCTGGCGGTCGCTGGCCACCCACCAGCCCGGCGTAGAACCCCGACATTTCCAGCTCCCGCGCCAGCAGGCGCGTCGCGTAGCGACCGTTCTCGAGGATGCGGGCCGCGGCATCGTCGTAGAGGTACTGCCGCTTGCCCGCCAGGTAGGCGCCCAGGGCGCCGCCCGCCAGCAGCACACCCAGCGCCATGGCTATCAACAGTTCGACCAGCGAAAGGCCTGACGAGTCGTGGGCGTTACTCACCTTGCGTCGGCGCGATTTCACGGCGCTGCCCCGACATACGCCGAGACGCTGACCTCGCGCAGGTGCCGACGATTCCCGGGCGCCCAGTCGGGCGCGTCGTAGATACCCGCGACGTTACCCGCACAGCCCGCCGCGCCCGAGTCGCCACCCGGCGCCATCGAGCGCCAGTTGATCGTGACCGTGGCGACACCCGCATGCACGACGATACAGGCGCGGGGCCGCAGCAAACCGCCAGCCCACTCCTGCGCCCGCCTCTCCCCTGCACCGGCCAGGGCACGCTGCCACTGCCACAGGTCATAGGCCGCCAGTTGCTGCGCGGTACAGGCAATGCGTGCGCAGTCCGCGGTGACAGGCGCGGCAGGTCGCAGCGGATCGCCCGCGTTGGTGACCTCGTAGCGACTCGCGTCGACGCCACTGGCCTGGATGTGCACCAGCATGTCACGGGCCAGCGCCACCGCCCTGGATCGCTGCAGGGCGTCGTGCTGCAAGCGCTTGCCCGCCAGCTGTGCCCCCTGCAGCGCGACCGCTGCGGTGGCGAAAACAGCCAGGGCGACCAGGAATTCCAGCATGCCGATACCACGCCGGTCGCGGCCTGCCGCCAGGCCTTCCCGCCGGCAGACCTCGCAGTGCAGGCCCGGGCGCGGTCTCACGCTAGCGCGGCACATTGGCCCCAGCCCCGTTCCAGCCGGGCGCGCCCGACGATATTCAGAACAATACTCAGGGAAGATCGCGAACCCCCCGGCGGGCACAGCTGCAGGGTCAGGTTGCGGCGGGCGGAGCCGTCGGCGCGGTAGTGGATCAATCCTCCCACGGGCCGCGTACCGAGCCTGTTCAGCACGCGATAGCCCGCTGGCAGGGCTGCAAAGGTACGCAGCACCTCGTCGGTACCGGAATCGACATCGGCATCGCGGTCGGGATTGCTGAACACGATCCACCCGCCGGCGTAGTTGCCGCCGCAGGCGGCCAGCCCGGTCCGCCACATGTTCGACGGACAGATGCTGACCGTTGCGCCGCGCAGTATCGCCTCGGAGCGCGCCAGGTGGATCGCGCCCAGCAGCTCCCTTGAGACCCTTTCCACGCGACCTGCCTCGAGCAGCCTGCCGAGTCCCGGCGCGGCGGCTGCGACCAGCACCCCGGCAATGACCAGCACGAGCAGCAGCTCAATAATCGTGAAGCCCCGAGAGAGTCGTTCCATCTGTCCTATCCCCGCCGCGAAAAAACCGTCCGTGACAAGAATAAGGAACCGCGCCACCGGCGCCAGCAGATGGCGCTATTTGACTGAAGATGTACGCGAAGTGATGAGCTGGCGGCGCCGGGCCGCAGGAAACGGCCCGGCAGCCTGTTGAAAGGGTTTCAGTCGAGTGCACATCAAGGGGTGCGCCGCCCGGCGTCCCGGACAGCTTCCAACGCAGGATTGTACCGGACGAGGCTTCTGCAACAGGCTGCCAGGGCACCCCTGAACAATGCGGTGATACCTCAGGCATTGTTCAGAGGTGCCCTAGATGTTGCGCGCCTCGATGCGCAACTCCCGCGGCAGCGAGAAGGTGACGTTCTCCGGCCGCCCCTCGACCTCCACCGCCCCTTCGGCACCGAGGGAGCACAGGCCGTCGAGTACTTCCTGCACCAGCACCTCGGGCGCGGAGGCACCGGCGGTGACACCGATGCGCGACTTGCCCTCAAGCCAGGCTGGATCGATATCCTCGGCGCCGTCGAGCAGGTAGGCCTCGGCGCCCATGCGCTCGGCCAGTTCGCGCAGCCGGTTGGAGTTGGAGCTGTTGGGCGAGCCAACCACCAGCATGAGATCGCAGCGCGCGGCCAGCTGCTTCACCGCATCCTGCCGGTTCTGGGTGGCATAGCAGATGTCGTCCTTGCGCGGCCCCTGTATGTTCGGGAAACGCTCGCGCAGGCGATCGATCACGCGCGCCGTGTCATCCATGGACAGGGTGGTCTGGGTCACGTAGGACAGGTTGTCCGGATCGCGCACCTCGAGTCGCGCGGCCTGTTCCTCATCCTCGATGAGGTAGATGTCGCCGCCCGCGGCGCGGTCGTACTGCCCCATGGTGCCCTCTACTTCCGGGTGCCCGCGGTGGCCAATGAGAATGCACTCCTTGCCCTCCAGGCTGTGGCTGGCCACCTCGACATGTACCTTGGTGACCAGGGGGCAGGTCGCGTCAAAGACCTTCAGCGATCGCTTGCTCGCCTCGCGGCGCACCGACTGCGACACGCCGTGGGCGCTGAAGATGACGATGCAGTCGTCCGGTACCTCGTCCAGCTCGTCGACAAACACGGCGCCGCGAGCCCGCAGGTCCTCTACCACAAACTTGTTGTGTACCACCTCGTGGCGCACATAGATGGGCGCGCCGAACACCTCGAGTGCGCGATTGACGATATCGATCGCGCGGTCGACACCGGCACAGAAGCCCCTGGGATTCGCCAATTGAATTTCCACTCGCTACACCTCCGGGCCCGGCCTTGCACACTCGGGCCACCGCGCCATCGCGGCGCACAAACAGCGCAGCCGCGCGCAATGCGGCGCGGCGCGCGTTCAATGAATTTCTACGGGCTCCACCCTGTGGACGAGCACGTCAAACAATATGGTACGACCAGAGAGCGGGTGGTTGAAGTCCACCGTGACCTCACCGTCGTCGATAGCGGCGACCACACCGGGCAGTTCGGCGCCGCTGGCGTCGGCAAAGGAGTAGACCATACCCACGTCCAGCTCCACATCGTCCTCGAACTGTGCCCTGGGCAGTACCTGCACATTGTCCTCGTTGGGATAGCCGAACGCTTCCTCGGGCGCCACGGTGAACATCTGGCGCTCCCCCGGGGACATGCCGAAGAGCAGGCGCTCGAACCCGGGCAGGAGGCTGCCGTCGCCGACGACGAAGTCCACGGGCTCTCCGCCGAAGTTGGTATCGACCTCGGACCCGTCTTCCAGGCTCAGCGAGAAATTGACAAAGACGCGGGTGCCCTCACTGACGGTAATCACGTTCACGCTCATTACTCGGCGACCTCTGCGGCCTGCTTGTCAGGCGCAAGGAAACTGTCCAGCAACATGCACACGGCGCCCACCGTGATGGCCGAGTCCGCGATGTTGAACGCGGGGAAATAGTAGCCGCCGTAATGAACGGAGATGAAATCGACCACGTAGCCAAGGGTCACTCGGTCCCAGAGATTGCCCAAGGCGCCACCCAGGATGAGGCCCAGGCTGAGGGCGAGCAGCCGCTGGCCCCGTGGCAGCAGGTAGAGCCAGACCACGAGCACCGCGCTGATCACCGAGGCGACTACCGTGAAGAAATAGCGCTGCCAGCCGCCCGCGTCACTGAGGAAACTGAAGGCCGCTCCGGTGTTGTGCTGCAGGGTGAGATTGAACCAGGGGAACACCCGCTCGGGCACGCCGTACTGTAGCGAGGAGCTCGCCAGGCCCTTGGTGTACTGGTCGAGCACGATCACCAGCAGCGCCAGGCCGTACCAGGGCAGAACCGCCGTAATCCTAGGCAAAGCGGCGCTGCTCCCCGTCGCCTTCGATGTTCTCGAAGCAGCGACCGCAGAGAGTGGGATGGCGCTCGATCGAACCGACATCCTCACGGCGGTGCCAGCAGCGCTCGCACTTTTCGAAGGCGGACACGGCTACCGTCAGGTGCAGACCCTCCAACTCGGTGGCGGCCGCGCTGTCGCCGGCATCCGCCAGGGGCGCGACGCGCGCCTCCGAGGTGATCAGGACAAAGCGCAGCTCATCCCCCAGCGCCTCGAGATCGCCTCGCAGCTGCCCGTCACAGAACAGCGTGACCTCGGCATCCAGCGAACCTTTCAGCTCACCGGCGGCGCGCCTGGCCTCCATCTCACGGTTGACGGCGGCGCGCACCGCGAGCACGCGCTGCCAGAAGTCGGCGCCCATGGCAGCAGCCGAATCGAGTCGTTCCAGCTCGCCATACCACTGCGCCAGCATCACCGATTCGGCCCGTTTCCCGGGCAGGTTTTCCCAGATCTCCTCGGCGGTAAAACTGAGAATCGGGGCAATCCAGCGCACCAGCGCCTCGCCGATGCGGTACAGCGCGGTTTGCGCGGAGCGTCGCGCCATGCTGTCCTGCTGCGTGGTGTACTGGCGATCCTTGATAACGTCGAGGTAGAAGCCGCCCAGGTCGTTGGCGCAGAAATTATGCACCTTGTGGTAGATCAGGTGGAACTGGTAGTCGCCGTAGGCTGCCACCAGCTCCTGCTGCAACTGCGCAGCGCGATCCACCGCCCAGCGATCGAGGGGCAACATCTGGTCAAAGCTCACAACGTCTGCCTCCGGGTCAAAACCCGCGAGGTTGGACAGCAGGAATCGCGCCGTGTTGCGAATACGGCGGTAGGAGTCCGCGGTGCGCTTGAAAATCTCGTCGCTGACCGCCAGCTCGCCGCGGTAATCGGTGGCCGCTACCCACAGGCGCAGCACGTCAGCGCCCAGGTCGTTCATCACTGTCTTCGGGGCGATGATATTGCCCAGCGACTTGGACATCTTGTGGCCGTCGCCATCGACGGTGAAGCCGTGGGTCAGCACGGCGCGGTACGGCGCCTCGCCGTTCATGGCAATGGCGCTGAGCAGCGACGACTGGAACCAGCCGCGATGCTGGTCGGAGCCCTCCAGGTAGATATCCGCGGGATACTGCAGTTCGGGACGCGGGCGCAGCACGCAGGCATGGGTCACACCGGAATCGAACCACACGTCCAGCGTGTCCGTCACCTTGTCGTACTGCCCTGCCTCGTCGCCCAGTAGTTCCTGTGCGTCCAGGTCGAACCAGGCGTCGATGCCCTGCTCCTCGATGCGCTGCGCCACTGCCTCTATCAGCTCGGCCGTACGCGGGTGCAGCTCGCCGGTCTGCCTGTGCACGAACAGCGTAATGGGAACACCCCAGGTGCGCTGGCGCGAGATACACCAGTCCGGGCGATTGGCCAGCATCGCATCGATGCGCGCCTTGCCCCAGCCCGGCACCCAGCTCACGCCCTCCACGGCCTCTACGGCCCCTTCGAGCAGGCCGTTCTGGTCCATGCTCACGAACCACTGCGGGGTGGCGCGAAAGATGACCGGGGTCTTGTGGCGCCAGCAGTGCGGGTAGGAGTGCTCGTAGGGCTCATCGTGCAGCAGCACGCCGCGCTCACGCAGCAGTTCGACGATGGCATCGTTGGCCTTGAATACGTGCTGGCCGGCGAACAGCTCGGTCTCCGGCAGGAAAACGCCGTTGCCGCCCACGGGATTGTTCACCTCGATGTCGTAACGCTGCCCCACCACGAAGTCGTCCTGGCCGTGCGCGGGTGCGGTGTGCACCGCACCCGTACCCGCTTCCGTCGTGACGTGCTCGCCGAGCACCACGGGAACGCGGCGCTCAAGGAACGGGTGTTCCAGTTCCTGCCGCTCCAGCGCGGCACCACGGCAACGCCCCAGCTCAACGGCCTCGCCAAGGCCGAACCGCGCCGCGCAGTCCTGCGCCAGGGCCGCAGCCACGAGGTAGGCGCAGTCACGCCCCTGCAGCAGCACATAGTCGAGCTCGGGGTGCAGGCAGACGGCCATGCTGGCAGGCAGCGTCCAGGGCGTCGTGGTCCAGATAGGCACGGACACGGCGCCGCTCCAGTTAGCATCGCAGGCACTTATGAACGCGGCGGGCTCCACGGCGCTGTAGGCCACGTCGATCGCCGGAGACGTCTTGTCCTGGTATTCGACCTCCGCTTCCGCCAGGGCGGAACCGCAATCCATACACCAGTGCACGGGTTTGAAGCCCTTGTGCAGGTGCCCGTTGTCGACGATGCGCCCCAGGGCGCGCACGATGTCGGCCTCGAAACGGAAATCCATGGTCAGGTAGGGATTGTCCCAGTCGCCAATCACTCCCATGCGCACGAAGTCCTTGCGCTGGCCATCGACCTGGCGGGCGGCGTACTCGCGGCACTTCTTGCGGAACTCGGCGGCGGACACCTTGGCGCCCGGTTTGCCGACCTTTTTCTCCACCTGTAGCTCGATGGGCAGGCCGTGACAGTCCCAGCCGGGAATGTAAGGCGCGTCAAACCCGTCCAGGGTCCTGGACTTGACGATGATATCCTTGAGGATCTTGTTCACCGCATGTCCCAGGTGCAGCTCACCGTTGGCGTAGGGCGGACCGTCGTGCAGCACGAATTTCGGCCGGCCCGCGCACTCGCTGCGGATCTTCTCGTAGAGACCCATCTCCTGCCAGCGCTGCAGGCGCTGGGGCTCGCGCTGGGCGAGACTGGCCTTCATAGGGAAGGCCGTGCTGGGCAGGTTCAGTGTATCCTTGTAATCGCTCATGCTCTCTCGGTTCAGCGCCGCGCCTGTGCAAACCAGGTCCGGGTACTCTCCACATCCTTTGCAATGTTTGCCCGCAGTTGCTCCACGGACTCAAACTTCATCTCTTCACGCAGCTTGCGGTGAAACGTGACGTCGATTCTCTTGCCGTAGAGGTCCACCTCGCGATCCAGCAGGTGTACCTCGAGATTCGCCTTGATACTGTCGTCGACGGTCGGGCGTACGCCCACGTTGGCGACGCCCTGGGCCGCCTCGAGACCGGGTCCGTCGACCGTGACCGCGAACACGCCAGTCAGCGGAGCGCGCAGGCGCCGCAGCTCCAGATTTGCCGTGGGTGTGCCCATATCCCTGCCCAGCTGCCGGCCGTAAATCACACGACCCGAGATACTGTAGGGGCGACCCAGCAGCGCCTCGGCGTCGGCAAAATCGCCGCTTTCCAGCGCGTGGCGGATTCGCGTGCTGCTGACACGCTCGCCATCGATCTTTACGGTGGGCGTCGGACCCGCCGAATAGCCGTAGCGCTCGCCCTGGCGGCGAATAAACTCGACGTCGCCCTGCCTGTCCGCACCAAAGCGGAAGTCGTCGCCCAGAACCACGTACTTCACGCCCAGCGCCGCGACGAAAATGTCGTCTACGAAGCGCTGTGCCGACATCTGCCGAAAGCTCTCGTTGAATCGTATGCGCAGGACTCGATCAACACCCAGCGCCTCGATCGCACGATACTTCTCCGCAAAGCTCATCAGTCTCGCCGGCGCCTCGACGGGGGCGAAATACTCCCGCGGCAACGGCTCGAACACGATGATCGCCGATGGCAGGTCGAGTTCCCGCGCCTTGTCCAGCAGGTGGGAGATCACCGCCTGGTGGCCCCGGTGTACGCCGTCGAAGGCGCCGATCGTGGCGACACAACCGTGGTGCCGGGGACGCAGATTATGCAGCCCGCGAATCAGTTCCATGCCGTGAGTTCGCCCGCCCAAAACGAAACGCGTAAGTATAACGGACTTGGCACCCTGAGCCTACGTCGGGGGTATGGGTATCCTCCCCCTCTACAGGGCCCCGGGGGCCCGCAAATGGCGCAATCTCGTGCCCAGGGCGAGGTGCACGCCTACGTAGGTGGCCACGCCCAGGCTGCACAGCCAGAGCATCTCCAGCGCGCGCCGATACCAGTCCCAGGCCAGCCACTGGGCATCGCCGGGATTCAACCAGGCGACGAGCAGGCACATCGCCGCGGTGGCGACCAGCAGGCGCAGGCCATGTGGCAGCCAGCCGCGGTGAAAACGGTAGACACCCTCCCGCAGCAGGCCGCGCAGCAACAGTCCCGCATTGACGAAGGCCGCCAGGCTGGTCGCCAGCGCCAGGCCCAGGTGGCCGATATTCCAGATGTACATGAGCGGCAGCACAAACGCCACGTTCATGACCATGTTCGCCAGCATGGCGATGATGCCGATCTTGACCGGTGTCTTCGTATCCTTGCGGGCGTAGTAGCCCGGCGCCAGCACCTTGACCAGCATGAAGGCCACCAGGCCCAGGCTGTAGGCGCGCAGGCTGAGGGAGGCCATCTCGACGTCCCGCGGCGTCAGGGCACCGTTCTGGAACAGGGTGATGAGGATCGGCTTGGCGAGCAGGATCAGCGCCGCTGCCGCTGGCACGCCGATAATCAGCACACAGCGCAGCGCCCAGTCCAGCGTGGTGTTGAAATGGGAATCCCGCGCGGCGGCGCTGTGCGCCGACAGGTTGGGCAATATCACCGTGGCGATGGCGATACCGAAGACGCCCAGGGGCAGTTCCGCCAGCCTGTCGGAGAAATACAGCCACGACACGCTGCCGGTGGGAAGGAAGGACGCCAGCACGGTATCGAGCAGCAGGTTTATCTGGCTCACGGATACGCCGAACAGGGCCGGCACCATCAGCAGGAGTATCCGCCGCACCCCTTCGTCCTTCGGCTCCCACACGGGCCGCGGGACGAGGTCCAGCCGGT
>JAWVYG010000060.1:0-8900 GCA_033722815.1 Halioglobus sp. | reverse complement strand
CTCGAAGGCCCACTGGTGGACCACAGGATTGCCAGGTTCAAGCCGCTGCTCACCCGTGTCGAGAGCGAAAAAGTGGAGGCCATGGTGGAAGCGAGCAAGGAAGTCACGGCGGCAGTGGCGGCGAGTGCCGCGCCGGCGCAGGACCCGGAGCAGGACAAGGTCATCGAGTTCGACGACTTTGCCAGGGTGGACCTGCGCATCGCCGAAATCGTCGCGGCAGACCACGTGGAGGGCGCAGACAAGCTGCTGTGCCTCACGCTGGACCTGGGACAGGAAGGCGGCACGCGCCGGGTCTTTGCCGGGATCAAGGCCGCCTACAAGCCCGAGGAGCTGGTTGGACGCCTTACCGTGGTCGTGGCGAACCTGGCGCCGCGCAAGATGCGCTTCGGCATCTCCGAGGGCATGGTGCTCGCGGCCGGCCCCGGGGGCGAGGAGATTTTCCTGCTGCAACCCGACGCGGGCGCAACACCGGGAATGCAGGTGAAGTGACGCTGCCGCGCCAGGGGTCGCACCGTCGCCGGGCGCACAGCAGGCTAATAGTCATTAGTTTAACATCACAAACTGTTTTCGTGCCCCGTAGGCGCTAGAATAGCGGCCTGATAGCACCCTGCTCCCGGGGGCGACGGCCCCCACACGGCGAGAGACACACCATGTTGGCAGACTACTCGGTACTGTTGATCGGCGCGATACTGGTCAACAATTTCGTACTGGTACAGTTCCTGGGGCTGTGCCCGTTCATGGGCGTGTCCAACAAGCTCGAAACCGCCATGGGGATGTCCATGGCCACGACGTTTGTGCTGACCCTGGCGTCCGCCGTCAGTAACCTCACCTACCATTTCCTGCTGCTGCCCCTGGGACTGGCCTACCTGAAAACGATCGCGTTCATTCTGGTGATCGCGGTGGTCGTGCAGTTCACCGAAATGGTGGTGCGCAAGTCCAGCCCGCTGCTCTACCGCGTACTCGGGGTCTACCTGCCATTGATAACCACCAACTGCGCCGTACTCGGCGTGGCGCTGTTGAACATCAACAAGGAGCACAGCTTCATGCAGGCGCTGTTCTACGGCTTCGGCGCGGCGGTCGGATTCTCACTGGTGCTGGTGCTGTTCGCCGCGATGCGCGAACGGCTCGCCGTGGCCGACGTGCCCGAGCCGTTCAAGGGGGCAGCCATCGGCATGATCACCGCGGGACTGATGTCCCTGGGCTTCATGGGCTTCGCGGGGTTGGTGTAGATCGTGTCTGTCGAGGCTGTCACCACATTCCTTGCCGCCTATCCCCTGCCCGCGGCGCTGCTGGCGCTGGTAGGCCTTGCAGCCGTGTTCGGCGCCCTGCTCGGCTTTGCCGCTGTGCGCTTCAAGACCGACGGCAATCCCATCGTCGACCAGATCAACGACATCCTGCCGCAGACCCAGTGCGGCCAGTGCGGCTACCCGGGTTGCAAACCCTACGCCGAGGCCATCGCCAATGGCGAGGCCATCAACAAGTGCCCCCCCGGCGGTGAGGCGGGCATCCAGGCGCTCGCCGACCTGCTCGACCAGGAGGTCATACCGCTGGACGACGAGCACGGTGAAGAGGACCCGCGTCCGGCCGTCGCCTTTATCCGTGAGGACGAGTGTATCGGCTGCACCAAGTGCATACAGGCCTGCCCGGTGGACGCCATCCTGGGGGCGGCAAAGCAGATGCACACGGTGATCGCCAGCGAGTGCACCGGCTGCGACCTCTGTGTCGAACCCTGCCCGGTGGACTGCATCGATATGATCCGCGAAGAGGAATCCCTGCAGAACTGGCACTGGGCGCTGCCTGACCCGGTCAGCCGGCAGGTTGAGATCATTGCCACGGACGCGGCGAGCCAGCGCGACGCCCGGGACCGCGCGGCATGAGAAAAATCTTCGATTTTCATGGCGGCATACACCCGCCGCAAAACAAGCAGCAATCCCTGCGCTCCCCCATCGCGGACGCCGGTATTCCGCCGGAGCTGGTCATACCCCTGTCCCAGCACATCGGCGCCCCCGCGAAGCCTGCGGTGCAGGTGGGGGACAGGGTGCTCAAGGGCCAGGTGATCGCCCGGGCCAGGGGATTTGTCAGCGTACCGAAGCACGCGCCGACCTCCGGCACGATCACCGCGATCGAAGAGCGCCTGATACCGCACCCCTCCGGTCATTCGGGTCCGTGCATCGTCATCGCGTGCGACGGCAAGGACGAGTGGACCGAGTGCTACGGTACGAGCGACTACGAGCAGCTGGACAAGGCCGAACTGCTGGAGCGGATCCGCCAGGCCGGCATCGCCGGCATGGGTGGCGCGGGCTTTCCCAGTGCCGTGAAACTCTCGGTCGCGCCGGACAGGGCGATCCAGACGCTGATCATCAACGGTACCGAGTGCGAGCCCTACATCACCGCGGATGACGCGCTGATGCGCGAGCGCGCCGCGCAGATCATCGCGGGGGCAAAGATCCTGCGCCACATCATCGAACCGCAGGAGACCCTGCTGGGCGTTGAAGACAACAAGCCCGAGGCCATCGCCGCACTGCGTGCCGCCGCACAGGGCAGCGGGCTCGAGGTGGTGCAGTTCCCGACGAAGTACCCCTCCGGGGGAGAGAAGCAACTCATCGAGATCCTCACGGGCAAGCAGGTGCCTAGCGGCGGTCTGCCCGCCGATGTCGGGGTGGTGTGCCAGAACATAGGCAGCACCGTCGCCATCCACGACGCCGTGGTACTGGGCAGGCCGCTGATATCGCGCATCACCACCGTTACCGGTGGCAGTGTCGCCGAGCCGCAGAACTTCGAGGTACTCATCGGCACACCCATGCAGTACCTGCTCGAGAAGGCAGGGTACCAGGCGGCACGCAACAACCGTCTCATCATGGGCGGGCCCATGATGGGGTTCACTGTACCCGCCGCGACGGTGCCCGTCGTCAAGACCACCAACTGCATCCTGGCACCGACGGAGCAGGAGTTACCTACCCCGCCGCCGGCGCAGGCCTGCATACGCTGTGGCATGTGCGCCGAAGCCTGCCCGGTGAGCCTGCTGCCCCAGCAGATGTTCTGGTTCGCGCAGGGCAAGGAGTACGAGAAGCTGGAACAGCACAACCTGTTCGACTGCATCGAATGCGGCGCCTGCTCCTACGCCTGCCCGAGCAATATTCCGCTGGTGCAGTACTACCGCGCCTCCAAGGCCGAAATCCTGCGTCTGCGGCGCGACCACGAGAAATCCGAGCATTCGCGCCTGCGCTTCGAGGCGCGCCAGGAACGCCTCGAGCAGGCGGAGCGCGAGAAAGAGGAGAAGCGGGCGGCGCGCAAGAAAGCCGCCGAGGCCAAGGCCCGGCAGGCCGCCGACAGCGGCACTGGCGAGGAAGACCCGATCCAGGCCGCCATAGAGCGCGCCAGGGCGAAGAAGGCGGCGCAACAGTCCGGTGGGGAGCAGAGCGAACTGGAGAAACTGGAAAAAGCGGTGGTCTCGGCGCGCAAGCGCCTGGATACGGCCAGCGAGAAACTCGCCCAGGCGCAGGCCGAGGATTCGGACCTGGTCGACGCCCTGCAAACCGGGGTCGACAAGACCCGCGCGAAGCTGGAGGCCGCGGAGCAGGCCCTTGCGCAACACCAGCAGGCCGCCGGCGGCGCTGGCGCTGCCGACGCAACGCCGGGGGATGCCGCCTCGGCCGCCATTGCCAAGGCAGTTGCGGCACGTGAAGCCCAGGCGAGCCTGAGCCCCGAAGAGAAGGCGCGGGCGAACCTCGAAAAACTGCAGCAGCGCCTGGAGAAGTCCAGCGCCAAGCTGGAGCAGAGCCGCGCGGCGGGGGACGAGGACAAGATCATCGAGGCGCTGGAGTCCACCGTGGCAAGACTCAACGACAAGGTAGACATGGCGCAGCGGGAACTACAAGAACTGGAGAGCGCCTGACATGGCCCTGATGCGCCTCACCTCGCCCCATGCCCACGGGCCGGCGAGTACGCAGTGGGTCATGCAGAACGTGTTGCTTGCGACCGTGCCGGGCGTTATCGTGCTGACGCATTTTTTCGGCTTTGGCACCCTGGTCAACATCCTGTGGGGTTGTGTCGTCGCGATCGCCTGCGAGGCCCTGGCGCTGAAGCTGCGCGGCCGGCCGGCCGCGTTCTATCTCAAGGACTGCAGCGCCCTGGTAACCGCCGTGCTCTTGTGCATCGCGCTGCCGCCCTACGCGCCCTGGTGGCTGATCGCCGTCGGTATCGCCTCTTCAATCCTGCTGGCGAAGCACTTCTACGGCGGCCTCGGCTACAACCCGTTCAACCCTGCCATGGTGGGCTACGTCGTCCTGCTGATCTCGTTCCCTGTACAGATGACTGCGTGGGCCCCTCCACGCGGGGTCGGTGAACTGCCGGGACTGCTGGAAGCGCTGCAGGCCTGCTTCCTGCCGGCCGCGTTTGACGGCACTACCATGGCGACGCCGCTGGACATACTGCGCCAGAACAACAGCCTGCTGGTGGAAGACGTGTTCGCCCGGAACCCGCAGTTCGGGCGCTGGGCAGGCATAGGCTGGGAGTGGGTGAATCTCGCTTTCCTTGCGGGCGGCGCCTGGCTGTTGTACCAGCGTGTCTTTACCTGGCATGCACCAGTGGCCATGATCGCCAGCCTGGCCCTGCTGGCGGCGATCTTCTACGACGGCGGCAGCTCCGCCAGTGGCGGCTCGCCGCTGTTCCACCTGCTCAGCGGGGCGACCATGTTCGGCGCGTTCTTCATCGTGACCGACCCGGTGACCTCCGCCGTGTCGCTGCGCGGCCGCCTGGTCTATGGCGCCCTGATCGGCGCGCTGGTCTACATTATCCGCGTTCGCGGCAACTACCCCGACGCGGTCGCCTTCGCCGTGCTGATCATGAATTTCGCCGCGCCGTTCATCGATCACTACACGCAGCCGCGCACCTACGGCCATAACAATGCGGGCGGAGGCCGCTAGCGATGCTGAGGCAGTCCATCACCCGCAACAGCGTGCTGCTGGCCCTGTTCGCCGTATGTACCACCGTGCTGATCGTGGGCACACACCTTCTCACCAGGGATGAAATAGCGCTGCAGATCCGCAAGGCGGAGGAGAAGGCGCTGCTGCAGATCGTCCCCAGGGAGCGGCACGACAACTCGATGCTGGACGATACGCTGCCGGTTGGCCCCGGCGCCGATGGCCTCGGCCTGCGGGCGGACAAGCGCATCTACCTCGCCCGTGTCGACGCCCGGGTGGTAGCCGCCATCATCCCGGTGACCGCGCCGGACGGCTATAGTGGCGACATCGACATGATTGTCGGCGTCAACAGTGACGGCAGCGTCGCCGGCGTGCGGGTTCTGAGCCACAAGGAGACGCCCGGACTGGGTGACAAGGTGGACCTGCGTAAATCCCCGTGGGTGCTGGACTTCGACGGTCGCGCACTGGGTGATCCGGGTGACTCGGGCTGGGCAGTCAAAAAGGACGATGGCGTGTTCGACCAGTTCACCGGGGCGACGATAACACCGCGCTCCGTGGTGGCGGCCGTGTACCGCGTGCTGCAGTATGCGGCGGCAAACCGCACCACCATATTCGGCGCAGCGGCGCCAACAACGGGAGGTGAAGCCTGATGGCTACTACCAGCTACACGGACCTGTCCGTCAACGGCCTGTGGAAGAACAACCCGGCGATCGTGCAGCTGCTGGGCCTGTGCCCGCTGCTGGCGGTTACTGGCAGCGTGGTCAACGCCATCGGCCTGGGACTCGCCACCATCGTCGTGCTGCTGTGCTCCAACACGGCCGTGTCCCTGATCCGCAATATCGTCTCCGACGCGGTGCGCCTGCCCACCTTCGTCATGATCATCGCGGCGGCGGTGACCTGCATCGAGCTGTTGATGCAGGCATTCACGTACGAGCTGTACCAGATTCTGGGTATCTTCCTGCCCCTGATCACCACCAACTGCGTCATACTCGGCCGCGCGGACGGGTTCGCGGCAAAAAACAGTCTGCTCCCGGCCATGTACGACGGGCTCATAATGGGGGTGGGTTTCGCGCTGGTGCTGGTGTTGCTCGGGGCTATGCGCGAATTGCTGGGCACGGGTATCCTGTTCGCGAACATGGACCTGCTGTTCGGCCCCGCCGCGGCCGACTGGCAGGTCGTGGTGTTTGCCGACTACGAGCCGTTCCTGCTGGCCATACTGCCGCCGGGGGCATTCATCTTCACCGGCTTGATCATCGTGGTGAAAAACATCATCGACGACCGCTACAAGAAGTACCAGGACGCGCGCAAGGAGAAGCCGGTCAAGGGCAGCAAGCGGGTGCGGGTCACCGGAAACATCTCCTGACACCCTACTCCCGCAACGCCGGCCCTGTCCCCTGGGAGGCGAGCACCAACAGCGTGTCGAGTAATTCGTCCACCGCGGCATCGTCCATACCGCTGTTTTCCACTTCACAGCTGTAGGTGACGTAAAGCAACAGCCCCCCCCGGAACAGGTACCACTCGCGGATCGCGCTGTCCTGCTCCTGCCAGTTGCAGGACAATCCGCCGAAGTCGCCCAGCGTCACCCTGCGCCATTCGACCCCTGCATCCGCCTCGGCACGGGCCATCTCCTCCACCTCGGGATCGGTAAAATCGCCGCTGTCCTTGCGCAGGGTGCTGATCTGTATGCATCCCACGCCGTCCCTGTCACCGATCAGTATGCTGTCCTCTTCACTTTCCGCCCACCATTCCGGCGGCACGGCGACAGTCCACCACTCGGTCTCAAGTATGTTCATTCGCGGGTACCTCCAACAGCAACGACATCAACACGGCGTCTTCACGCCCATCCCCATCACCCGCAGGATAATAACCCCTGCGCACCCCGTCAGCCTGGAAACCGAGACCGCGGTACAGCCCCAGCGCAGCGCTGTTCGATGCGCGCACCTCCAGGATACAGCGCCGCGCCCCGGACAGGCGGAGACTGTGTAGCGCGCCCGAGACCAGCGCCCGGGCGACGCCCCGGCGCCGGAAGCCGGGTGCCACCGCGACGTTTTCGATACTGCCATCGTCCGGCGCGCGGTACAGCTGGAGGAAGCCGGCGACCACGCCATCGCACCGCGCCAGCAACACCTGCCGCGGACCGGCGCCCTGCTCGCGACAGGCGCGCTGCAACAGGTGAGCGCCCCGCGACCCGGGATCGATGGCGCTCTCCAGGGACGCCAGGCAGGCCGCATCCGCGGCGGTTGCGAATCTAACGGAGGGCGTGCCGTGCGGGATGACGTTTACTGCCTGGCGCGCAGCGGGGCGAGCTCCCGCCAGACCTGGACCTTGCAGGCGGGATCCGACAGCATATCGGCGGTAGAGCGCGTCTGCACCACGGGGGCGCCAAAGGCCGCGGCATCGACCCAGCGGCCGCAGGCGGCGCCGAGCAGCACCAGTCCGCGGCAGCCGTGCTGCTCCATCCGCCGCTGCAGGAAAGCGTCGAGGCCGGCGCGCGCCGCCTCCTCGCTATTGTCGAGCTGCTGGTTGTTGTGCATCGGCCAGTCGAAGCGACCGATATCCGCATCGGCAGGCCCCGGCGAAGCCTGGCCGGCGTCCACCGCGAGGGCATGCGCCATCGCCCGTACCAGGCGCACCTGGTCCGCGGCCAGCGGCATGTCGCCCAGGTCCTCCAGCCAAAGTAATGCGCCCGCCACTATCGCCGACAGTGTAAAGCGGGAGGTGGGCGCCGGGCTGGCGGGAAGCTCCCTGCGTTGTGGCACCGCCGCAGGGGGGGGTGCGGCGCGCGCAGCGACCCTGGGCACCTGGCGCGCCGCGCCGCACTCCTCGCCGGGCGCCGCGGGCGCAGTGGACGCGGCCCTGGATCTCGTGAGCGCCAGTCTGCGGCTGGGCCCCGCGCCGGGCATCTGCCCCCGGGACACGTAACTGTCGATGCCGAGCGCCTGCAGGTAAGCCATGCGCCGCAACTCATGCATCGCGAACTACCCCGCTCAACCGTGCCTGCGCCATGTCAAAGTACCTTCCAACCGTGCAGCCGGAAAAAGCGCAGCGCCGATCCCACAAACCAGCTGATGTGGCGCAGGCCCTTGCGCGCCGCTTCCCCGCCGTGGTGCACGATGCGCATATCCGGGTAGAACAGCAGGCGACCGTGGGTGCGCAGGCGCAGGCAAAGGTCGAAATCCTCGAAATAGAGCAGGAAGCCCTCATCGAAGCCGTGTACAGCACGCAGGGTGTCCGTGCGCAGCAACATAAAGCAGCCGCTGGCGATATCCACCTCCGCTTCTGCGTCGCCGATGCAGACATCGCGCATCTCGTAGGAATCCAGACGCGAGCGGAACCAACGGCGCACAAAACGCGGGGCAAAGCCGCGCAGCAGCAGCACCAGCACGGAAGGATAGCGTTTGCACAGGTACTCGGGCTGGCCGCTGCTGCCGGTGACCCTGGGACTAAGCAGGGCGATACTGCTGTCGCTGGCGAGGCGCGTCAGGCCAACCGCCAGTGCGTCCTCGTCCAGCTCCACGTCGGGGTTGAGCACCAGGTGGTAGTCGCTGTCGATCCCGTCCAGCGCCGCGTTGTGCCCTGCGCCGAAGCCGATATTGGCGTCCAGCGGCAGGAATTCGACCTGCAGGAACCCGTCCTTCGGCCAGTTCGCCATCAGCTGTGACAACTCGGCCCGGTAGGTGGATTCCGAGGCGTTGTCCACCACCCGCACCACCACGGGTTGCAGGGCGATATCCTCCTGCACGCGCTCAGCGGCCCGTTGGAGGGTGTTCAGCGTCCTCTCAAAGCGGGATATGGGGCTGTTGTAAAGGACAATAGAGACTGATAAGCGGGCGGCTTGCCCGGCAGTTTTTTGCATCGCAAGATGTTATCAGGTGGTCGGCCAATGGCAATACAAGCAGGTGTCAGGATCAGGGTAATCGGGCAAATCTGAACGATGGCTGAACGGCCCGCGACAGGGCCGGCGACAGCCCTTTTTCG
>JAWVYG010000059.1:0-8913 GCA_033722815.1 Halioglobus sp. | reverse complement strand
GATCTTGCGGCTGCAGATGTAGCCGTGTGACTCGAAGCCCTGTTCGATGTCTTCGACGCTGGAGAGCTGGGGAAAATCTTGTGCTTGCACGGCCATACCTCGTTCTGGGCGAACCATTGTACGCGATGCAGCGGCGGCCGGTACAACCGTATGGAGGGCGCGCTAGCCGCCGGTCATATTCATGAAGCGCAGGATTTCCGGCTCGCCGCCCAGGTCGAAGTGATGGCGCTCCGGCTTGAGGTCCATGGACTGCAGCAGGGCGGCGCGCAACCGTCCCGGCGTGTAGTGAGGGTCGCGCAGGATGGTCTTCAGGTCAACGGAGTGCTCGTTGCCCAGGCACAGCAGCAGGCGGCCCTCGGCCGTCAGTCGCACGCGGTTGCACAGGTGGCAGAAGTTGTGGCTGTGCGGCGAGATGAAACCCACGCGGGTGTCCTGCCCGCCGATGCGGTAGTAGCGCGCAGGGCCCGCGTTGCCCGCCGGGTCACCCAGTGCCTCCAGGCTGTAACGCCGGCTGACCATCTCGCGCAGCTCTTCGCTTGAGCAGAAGCTCAGCGCCCTGTCGTGCTCGTCGATGAGGCCCAGCGGCATTTCCTCGATGAACGCGATGTCGATGCCGCGCTGGCAGGCGAAGTCCACCAGGTCGGGTACTTCCTCCTCGTTGCGCCCCTTGAGAATGACGGCGTTGATCCTGATCCGGGCGAACCCGGCGGCGACGGCAGCGTCGATGCCGGCGAGGACCTGGTCCAGGTTGCCGTAGCGGGTCAGTGAGCGAAACTTGCGCGCCTGCAGGCTGTCCAGGCTGATGTTGATGCTGTCCACGCCGGCTTCGCGCAATGGCTGCGCAAGTCGTTGCAGCTGCGAGCCGTTGGTGGTGATCGCCAGTTCCTTAAGGCCCGCCAGCGCCCCGACCTCGCGGACGAACGACATGACGTTGTTGCGCACCAGCGGCTCGCCCCCGGTGAGACGAATCTTGGACACGCCCAGCTCGACAAAGGCCGCGGCCACCGCGCCGAGCTCCTCCAGCGTCAGCACCTGGGCCTTGGGCACGAAGGTCATGTCCTCGGCCATACAGTAAACGCAGCGGAAGTCGCAGCGATCGGTGACGGACATGCGCACGTATTCCACGCGGCGTCCAAACCGGTCCTGCAGAACTGGCGTTACGTCTTTGTGCATTGGGCGAGTGTATCTTTTTGGCGGGTGTGTCTCCAGCAGCGGGGTTTACACGAACACCGCGGTGGGACAGGATGTTGCACTTCGCAACGCGCAACGAGAGGCGGTGACTTGACGGGTAGCAGCACGCGCGGGGCCGGGCAGTGAAGCGGGCCTGGGCCCTCTGGGCGGGACCACTGGCGGCGCTGGCGGTGGCCTGGCTGGTCATCGCAACGGGCAACGACAGCGAGATGGCGATCGTCAGCTTCGTCGCCGTGCTGTGCGTGGTGTGGTGGGTGTTTGAACCGGTGCCCATTCCCGTCACCTCGCTGCTGCCGATCGCGATACTGCCGCTGACCGGTGTGCTGACCCCGGCCGAAACCGGGCAGGCCTACGGCTCGCCGCTTATCCTGCTGCTGCTCGGCGGCTTCATCCTGTCCAAGGCGATGGAACACTCCGGTGCCCACCGGCGCCTGGCGCTGGCCATGATACGCCTGTTCGGCGCCAGCAGCGGGCGTCGCCTGGTGATGGGATTCATGGCCGCCGCCGCAGTGCTGAGCATGTGGATCTCCAATACCGCCACAACCCTGATGCTGCTGCCGGTGGCGCTGGCGGTGCTGGATGCGCTCGAGCGCGACAGGGCTGAGGTGGCGGTACCCCTGCTGCTGGGGCTCGCCTACGCCGCCAGCGTCGGCGGCATCGGCACGCCCATCGGCACCCCGCCGAACCTGATCTTCATGCAGGTATACGAGGAGACGACGGGTAACAGTGTGAGCTTTACGCGCTGGATGAGCTGGGCGGTGCCCGTGGTACTGGTGATGGTGCCCGCCATGGCCTTCGTCCTGACACGCAACTTGAGTGGCAGCCTTCAGATCACCCTGCCCGAGGTGGGAGCATGGCGGACGGAGGAAAAGCGCGTCATGTGCGTATTCGCGCTGACCGCGCTGGCATGGATTACGCGCAGTGAACCGTTCGGCGGCTGGAAGACCCTGCTCGGGCTGCCCCAGGCGAACGATGCCTCCGTGGCCCTGCTGGCGGTGGTGGTGATGTTCCTGGTGCCGGACGGCAGGGGTGGCCGCCTGCTCACCTGGGAGCGCGCGGCGACCATACCCTGGGGTGTGCTGCTGTTGTTCTCCGGGGGTATCTGCCTGGCCAAGGGCTTTGTCAGCTCGGGACTCAGCGATCTCATGGGTCACTGGCTGGCCGATATGACGCGTCTGCCCCTCTACGCGCTGCTGGCGCTGGTCTGCCTGGCCGTCACCTTCATGACCGAGACCACTTCCAACACCGCCAGTACCACGCTGCTGATGCCTGTACTGGCCGCCACCGCCCTCGCCGCGGGGCTCGCGCCGGAGCTGATCATGGTGCCCGCGGCGATGAGCGCCAGCTGCGCCTTCATGTTGCCCGTGGCAACTGCGCCCAACACGGTGGTGTTCGGCAGCGGCCTGGTGACCACCTCGCGCATGGCGCGGGAAGGCTTTGCGTTGAACCTGCTGGGCGCGGCCGTTATCAGCTCGTTGTGTTACCTGCTGCTGGCCTGAAGGCGCCGCCGCTTCAGAGCAGCGCCATCATGGTTTCCGCGGAACTGACGTCGACACCGGCGCCGGGCTCGACGTTCAGGTGCGTCACTGTACCGTCCTCCACGATCATGGCAAAGCGCTGGCTGCGCGTACCCAGGCCGAAGCCGCTGCCGTCCAGCTCAAGGCCCAGTTGCGCCGTGAGCTCACCGTTGCCGTCCGCCAGCATCAGCAGTTCCTCGGCGTTCTGGTCGGCGCCCCAGGCGCCCATCACGAAGGCGTCGTTGACCGCCATGCACACGATCGTATCGACGCCAGCTGCCTTGATCTTGTCGGCGTTGACCACGTAGCCGGGCAGGTGGGTCATGCTGCAGCCCGGGGTGAATGCGCCGGGTACGGCGAACAGCAGGACCTTCTTGCCGGAAAAAATCTCGTCGGTGGTAATGTCTGTCGGGCCCTCTGCTCCCATGGTTTTCAGTGTGCACGAGGGGATGTTGTCGCCAACCTGGATTGTCATGTTAGGCTCCTTTGCGCCAGTGTTTCGAAGGATGGGAAATAATAGCAGATGCCCGGTGAAACACACTGCCCCCTGTGCGCCGGCAGCGATGTCCCGTTGTTTCATGAGGATATTCACCGCCCCTACCTGCGCTGCCGGCAGTGTCAGCTCGTGTTCGTGCCCCCTGAGTTTCACCTCGATGCGGCGGCCGAGAAACGGGAATACGACCTGCACGACAACCGGCCGGACGATCCCGGCTACCGCGCGTTCCTTAGCCGTCTCGCCGCACCGCTCGCGCGACAACTGCCGGCGCACGCCAGCGGCCTGGACTTCGGCTGCGGTCCCGGACCGGCGCTGGCAGACATGCTGCGCGAGGAAGGCTTCGAAGTGGCGCTGTTCGATCCGTTCTACTTCCCCGACGAGCGCGCGCTGGCAGGCGCCTACGATTTTATCTGCGCCACCGAGGTGGTGGAGCACCTGCACCGGCCGGGTGTGGAGCTCTCGCGACTGTGGGAACTGCTCAGGCCGGGCGGCTGGCTCGGCATCATGACCAGGCTGGTGCGCGACGCCGATGCGTTCGCCGGCTGGCACTACATCCGCGACCCGACCCACGTGTGTTTTTTTTCGCGCGCTACCTGGCGCTGGTGGGCGTCGCTGCGCGGTGTGCAGCCGCAGTTTCCCGCCGCAGATGTGATACTGCTGCGCAAACCCCGGGGCACAAAGCCTGAGGTATCACCGCAGTGTTCAGAGGTGCCCTAGCCCAGCTGCTCGAGCATGCTGGCGTAGATCGCCTCGCACTCGCGAAAGAACGCCAGCTCGCTGGCGCCGAGGTAGGGTGCGACCATGCTCAGCAGTTGCAGCACGCCCTGGTGGATGATCACCTCCTGCGGCCGGCCCTCGTTGAGCAGGTCCTCGTAGTTGAACCAGAACGTCAGGTGCAGGGTCATGTTGTCCGCCAGGCCCAGTAACTGCTCGCCCCGCGCGTCGATGACCTCCTGCTCCATCAGCGCCTGGCAGATCGCGTACATGGCGGCGCGCTTGAGCTGGATGATGCGCTTGAAGCCGCGCCGGACATCGGGGTAGCGCTGCAGGATATTGTCGAGGTTCAGGTACAGGAAGCGGTACTGGTACATCTCCTCCAGTACCACGTACAGGTAGTACCAGTTGTCCTCGGTACTGCCCTTGTCATCGCTCAGCGGGGCGGAGATCGGCGCGCTCAGGGTGTGGGTGATGGCGAGCTCGTACTGCCGGTAGAGTTCGGCAATGATCTGGTCCTTGCCCTTGAAGTGGTAGTAGAGGTTGCCGGGGCTGATATCCAGCTCGTTGGCGATGTCGATGGTGGTCGTCTCCGCTTCGCCCTCGGCATTGAACAACCCCAGACTGGTATGAAGAATCCGGTCCCTGGTTTTCATTTGTCAGGCTGGCGGCGTTACTTCTTCTTTGCAGCCGGCGTCTTCCTGCGGGCGGGAGCTTTCTTGCCGGCTGCAGCTGCCTTGGGTGTGGCCTTTTTCGCCGCGGCCTTTCTGCCCGCCGTCCTGCCCCTGGAGCCCGAAGGTTTCTTCTTCGCGGCGGACGACGCGCTGCGGGTCGGCTTGACCGCCAGGCCCTGCTGTTCCAGCGCCTTGGTGAGGGCGGCGACCTGCTTGCTCAGCTTGTCGACCTTCTTGTGCAGCGCCTGCAGGTCCTCGATCCGCGCGGGACGCTGCATATGGAAGTTCTCGCGCACCTTGTTGATGCGCTCCTCCACGGAGTGGCGCGCGGCGGCGGTGGTTTCGAGGGCCTCCCTGGCGTCCTCTTCCAGGGCGCTGCCCGCCTTGACCAGGTCCTTGAACAGCTTTGGTGGCTCCATGGCTTTCTCCAGTCTGCCCTGTGCGTCTTCGACCGCCTTGCCGTAGGCGCCCACGCCGGCCAGCCAGATGTTCTTGGCAATCTCGCTGGCCTTGTCTGTGACCTTGCTCTTATCGTCGCTCATACGCTGGCCCTCCGGGGAGGTTGATGAGTGGTGAGATGCCGCGCCGGGCCGACTATTAAACCAGATCAGGGGCTAATTGAAAGCGTTTCCGCGATACCCGGGGGGAGTGGATCAGGCGCCGGGCTCGCCCTGGTGGGCCATCTTGAGGGCCTGGATACGGCTCATGTAGGGCCAGGGTACTTCGAGCTGTTTCTGCAGCTCGTCGGCGGAGACCGGCGCACTGAACAGGAAGCCCTGCAGCATGCGCGCGCCGCAATCCGCCAGGAATTCGAACTCGCCCTGGGTTTCCACCCCGGCGGCGACGATCCTCAGTTCCAGGCTCTGGGCGACGGCGATGACCGCCTTCACCAGGGAGGCGTTGCGGCTGTTGCGGTCGCAGTTGTGTACGATCTTGTAGTCCAGTTTCAGCTCGTTGATCGGGCACATATTGAGGTGGCTCAGCGGTGTGGAGCTGATGCCGAAATTATCCAGCGATATGTGCACGCCCAGCTCGCTCAGCTCGCGCAGGGCGCGCGCCTCCTCGCTGTCGCTGTCCATCAGCACGATTTCGGACAGGCCCAGCTCCAGCGAGTCCGCGCTGAGCCCGGTCTCCTCCAGCGCTTCGCGCACATGGCGCGTCAGGTCTGCGCCCACTTCCTCGGGCTCGATGTTGATGGCCACCCGCGGCAGCTCGAGTCCGCTGGCGCGGATTTCCTTGAGCTGCTGGCAGGCCCGCAGCAGGCACCAGTGGCCCAGCTCCGCCATCATGCCCGAATTCTGGGCCAGTGGAATGAACCGCGAGGGTGGCACCTCGCCGAACTCGGGGTGTTCCCAGCGCATCAGCGCCTCGGCGCAGACGATGGAGCCGTCCGCCGTATCGATCTGCGGCTGGTAGCACAGCTGCAGCTGGTTGCGCTCCACCGCCTTGCGCAGTTCCGACTCCAGCCGGAACTGGTCCTGCTCGTCGCGCACCAGCTCCTCGTTGTAAAACAGGTAGGCGCCCTTCGGGCTGGCTTCAAGGCTGTTCATCGCCACGCCGGCCGCGCGGGTTAGCCCATCGGCATCCTTGGCGTCACGCGGATACACGGCGATGCCGATGCTGGGCGAGACAATGATTTCCTGGTCGGCCACCTGGATGGGGGCCGTCACCTGGTCGATGATTCGCTGCGCCACCTTGCCGGCGGATTCAGCCCTGTCGACCTGGTCGAGTATCAGCGCGAACTCGTCACCCCCGATCCTTGATACGCCCGCGTCCAGGTCCGTCTGGGCATTCGATGACACCACGTCATTGCGGCGCAGGCAGTTCGACAGGCGTTTGCCTACCTCGGTCAGCACCAGGTCACCGGTCGAGTAGCCGAAGGTATCGTTGACGCGACCGAAGTTGTTGAGGTTGAGGAACAACAGCGCGAAGGTCTGGCCGCCGCGCTCACTGGAGTTGAGCAGCAGCTGCAGTTGTTCCTGGAACAGGGCGCGGTTGGGCAGGGAAGTCAGGCTGTCGTAGAAGGTGACTTCGCGCAGCTTGTTCTTCGCCTCCTGGATTTCCTCGCTGGCGCGCGACAGCCGGTCGTCCTGTTCGGACAGCCTGCTGGCGCTCTCGTCCGCTTGCAGGTCCAGCATCTTGCGCTCCGTCTCGACCGCGTTGCGCGATTCCTGGGCCTTCCTGATGATCTCCTTGATCGCATCCGTGACTTTTCGGGTCTCGGTGTTGTCCGGCATGGTGAGCTCTTCCACCGGCGTGCCCTCCGCGACCTCGTCTGCCAGCCGGTCGAGCGCCGCCAGTTCCTTGCGCACACCGCCCAGCAGGCGGAAGACGATGGCACCCAGTGCCAGTGCGGCCGCTACGAACACGCCCAGGATCTGCCCGATGGGTCCGCTGTACGCCGCGAGCAGTTCCCGCGGCGCCAGCGCGGCGTGCACGTAGCCCATGATGTTGCGGCTGTTGCCCGCGCCGCCCGCGCCCGCGGCCGCGAGGAAGTCTGCGGGCGCCAGGTTCCTGTGGGTGGGATTCAGTGTGGTAATGATGGGCAGGGTCAGGTGCAGCTGCTCACCTTCCGACAGCGCCAGCGAAAAGCCGCGGCTCGGTTGGGCCACGCCCTCGACGAAGGCCACCAGCGCCGCAGCGGTAATGCTGGCATCGCCGCGCACCTCGCCGAGCGGCGGCAGGGTGCTGACGGCTGAGCCGCGGCGGTCACTGGCCGCCAGCAAATCGCCCCTGGCGTTGTACACCGCCGCCGCGACCAGCCCATTCGCGTCGAGCATATCCTTCAGGGCCGCGGTGAGCTCGCCCTTGTCCTTGCTGTACATCCAGTGCTTGATCTCGGCGCGGTCCGCGGCTTTTTCCGTGATCAGCGCGACCGTGCCGGACAGTGCCTGGTCGTAGTAGTGGCGGGCGACAAACACAGACAGCACGCACAGGGCGACAAGCAGGCAGGCGCACAGCGCGAGTGCAAAGCGGGTGCCGTGTTTCACGCCGCCATCCCCGTCGCGCGCACGGGCGCCCGCCCCGTTGCGTCTGAGTGTGTCCTGGACATCCCCGTCCCTTGTGCCTGCTCTTGTTCTGTATCCACTGCCGAACGCCCGGCGCTGCGTGGCGCAGCGTCGGGCCGACAGGTCCTTCATTGTAGCCAGCGTGCCGGGAAAATATGAGTAATTATTACCCATTGAGGGGGGGCGGGAGAGTCCCGTCGTGCACGTGAAAGCCGCCCCTGTGCCGGTTATGGCAGGGGATTGGCGGGGTCACGTAAACGAAAAAAGGGGCCACGTGGTGGCCCCGGCAAAGTCCCTGGGTGACAGGGACAAGTGGTCCTGGATGGGTGCTGCCTAGGCAGCGGATTTGAAGCCGACGGACTCGCGCAGCTCTTCAAAGCGCGCCTTCGCCTTCTTCAACTGGGATTCCAGCTTCTTGCGATCGGTCAGGGAGTCCAGCTCCAGGTCGTCCAGCGCCTTCTGGGCGTCCTTCTCAACCTTCATGCCGCGCTTCACCAGCTCCTTGTACACCTTGTCAGCCTTCTTGCGACGGGCTTCCATGTCGGATTGCAGGTTGTCGAGGCGGTCCTGGGCCTGGTCGAAAGCCTTGCCGTAGAAACCCAGGCCGGCCAGGAAGGCGTTGCGGCCAGCTTCCTGCGCGCGGCTGCTGAAGTCGGCAGCGGGCTTCTTCTTGGGGGCGGCACGCTTGGCAGCGGGCTTGCGCTTGGGTGCGGGCTTGCGCTTGGCGGCGGGCTTGCGCTTCGGTGCAGCTTTCTTTGCTTGTTCAGCCATGTTTCATCTCCTTGAGTCTTGGTCGCGGTGGTGTTTTCCACCAGCTCGGACGTAGATTAGGGAAAAAAATTAGAATAAACATACTAAACCCACGCCCCCGGGAGGCCGGATATTTAAACCGAGCGGGCCGCGGTACCGGCGCCCGCGATGACGCCACCCCTGCCGGCGGCCCTGTCCTTCATCCCGTCCGCCCGGCTGTCGGGCTCCCGGGCAGCAATCCCCTCAGGCCTGTTGTGCGTATTACCACAGTATATGTGGCGTGAACGCCGAACCGGGGTGGAAAAACGCTGTCTGCTCCCTGTAGTGGAGCGTCAGTCTGGACGACAGGTATTGGCAACCACGCTTTAGACTTGATTTGCCCTGGCGGGATACACTAACGAGTTGAAGTACAGAGGCGGGAACAGGAATCATGGCGATGTCATCGCGCCGCAACGCGGTCGCCGCGCTTGCAATCATGCTGCTGGGCAGTGCGCTCGCCTATGTCCTGCTGGTGGGCAAGCCCGAGCCTGAACCGGAAGAGATGCCTGAAATCGGCCCGCCCG
>JAWVYG010000058.1:0-8921 GCA_033722815.1 Halioglobus sp. | reverse complement strand
GCCTGCTAGCGCATGTCGTAGCTCAGGCTGAGACCGTAGGTCCTCGGGTCGGCATAGTGAGCCACGGCGAAACCGAGGTTTTCCAGCAGATCGACCGCGGCGTAACGATAGTCCTTGTCGGTGAGGTTGCGCCCCCAGAGGCTCAGCCTGAAGTTGCCGCCGGAGCCCAGTGGAATACGGTCCAGCGTCACCTGGGCATCGACCAGGGCATAGTCCTCCTGCTGGTTCACCTCCCGCGCGTAGCGCGAGCCGGCATCGAGTTCCGGAGCAGCGACCGTCTGCACCTCTCCCCCGCCGGTAAACAGGATCTCGTCCTGCCAGGTGACATCGACCCGCGCCGACAGCGCACCGAATCGCGTCTCGCCGAAATCGTAGCGCGCACCCAGCGCAGCCGATTGCCGCGGCGTCTGGATGACCTTGGTGTTGTCGGCGACATCGACAGGCGTCTCGCGAATCCCGTCACCGTCGGTATCGTCGAAGCCGATGACGTACTCGTCGAATTCGCTCTTGAAATAGGCGTAATTCCCGTACACCTCCAGTTGCGGTGTCAGCAGCGCCTGCAGTTCTATCTCACCGCCGTAGGCGTGGGACGACCCGGCGTTGGTGATGATGGTGCCGACATTGGGACTGTCCGCATCCGGGGGAAAGGTCGCCAGCTGCAGTTCATCGGCGTCGGTGTAGAACACCGAGGCATTGAGCTTGGCGCGCTGCTGCCAGAGCGTGCGCTTCAGGCCGAGTTCGTACTCCAGCGCCTCCTCTTCCTTGTAGGGTGTGGAGGCGGATTCCAGGCTGGTGGCGCGTCCGTTGAAACCCCCGCTCTGGTAACCGGTGGCGATGCGCGCGTAGGTCATCATGTCCTCGTTCCACTCGTAGCTGGCGTTGGCCATCCAGGAGATGTTGTCGAAGTCCTCCTGCTCATCTATCTCGAAGGACAGGCACGAGGCGGGAATATAATCCGCCGCCGCCGGGTCACAGAAAGCGAACTGCGCAACGCCCGCGCGTTCCTCCAGGCGTTTTGTAGTCACCCCGCGGGTCTCCTCGGTGTAGCGCGCCCCCAGGGTGATGCTGAATCCCTCGGCGAACGCGTCCGCCAGGGTGTACTGGCCGTAGACCGCCCAGGCCTCGTTGTCGATGCCTACCAGGGTCTCGATTTCATTGAACGGATCGGCGGCCCCGGTAATGGTGAAATCCAGTGTGCGGTTGTAACTGAGCAGCTCCCCCTCCTCCTCGAACCAGTACAGCCCGACCACGTAATCCAGCCTGTCTTCGCCAGCGCTGCCCACCAGCTGGAACTCCTGGGTGATCTGTTCGATACGCTGATCTGCCGTCTGGAAATAGGTGATCGCCACCGGGGTGCCGTCCAGCTCGCCGATGCTGTTGGTTTCCTGGTCGCGATAGGCGGTGATGGACTTGATACTGATATCACCAAGGATACCGACGTCGGAAAAATCCTTATCGAGCGTCAGTGCGTGGCCGTGTACGTCCAGGTCGTGATCGCCGATGAATTCAGCCGGCACCGTAGAGCCGCGGTCCGTCTGCACAAACTCTGCCAGCGTCCGCTCGTCGCGGCCCATGGCGATCAGCGCGGCCTCCACGTTGGGCGGGAATACTGCCACCAGGGCATCGCTCTTCGGCGTGGTACTGTCACGCGTGAACTCCCCGACCGCCTCCAGGTAGGCTGCGGGAATTCTCTCGCGCCACTTGGTCTGGTCGTAGGTATAGCGGGCGCCCAGGCCGCCGCCGGACCAGGCCAGGTTGAAACGCCCCGCCTTGCGGTTCTCGGTGCCCCAGTCCTCGCCGCGCTCATCCTCCACCCAGCCGTCGCGACCGCGGTACATGTAGACGGCCCGCGCCAGCAGGGTGCCGGCATCGCTGTCCAGCAGCGGCACATTCACCATGGTCTGGCTCTCAAGCAGGTCGAGGTTGCCGACGTCGAAATTCTGCGAGAACTCGAACTCCTGCGCGGGTTCCTTCGTGTGCACACTGATGGCACCGCCCACCGCGTTGCGGCCGAACAGCGTACCCTGCGGACCGCGCAGCACCTCGATACGCTCCAGGTCGATCAGGTCCAGCAGGGAGCCGGCCGCCTTGGCCACCAGTACGCCGTCGACATACAGGGTGACTTTTGGATCGGTGGTGATAATCACCTCGGGGTTGGCGACTCCGCGGATGCGCAGCGTGGAATTCGACGAGCCCGCGGGTACCTTGTTGACGTTGACGTTGGGGGCGAAACGGGTGAGGGCCTCGACGTCGTTGAGGCCGAGATCCTTGATGAGATCCGCCGAGAACGCGGTGACCGACAGCGGCGCCTTCTGCAATGACTCGACCCGCCGCTGGGCGGTCACCAGGACTTCCTCCAGCACCCACGCGTCCTGCGCCAGTGCGGCGTGGGGCAGCGGCAGCGCGGCGACGAGCGCCAGGGGGACCAGGGTGTTACGTGCGTATAGAGGCTTCATCTTATCGTCTCCTCTCAGGCGGCGCCGGGCAGCGCACCGCGACAACACCTATTTGAATGCACCGTACCTCGGGTTGCGTTCACCAAACAGCACCGCATTGGCATTGTCGTACAGGTACTTCTCCAGTACGCCTTCGCGCAGGTCCAGCGCCTTTGCCTCTTCCAGGCAGCGGTCCATGGACAGTACAGGGTGGTCCGAGGCAAACATGATCTTGTGCTTGCCGCGGGTGTTCATGTAGTGGATCAGTGAGTCGGGCAGGTACCGCGGCGCATAGGCCGACGTCATCAGGTACAGGTTGCGGTACTTGATCATCAGCCGGATGGCGATGTCCCACCAGGGGTCTGCGCCGTGCTGCATGATCAGCTGCAACTGCGGGAAGTGCAGGCAGACGCGGTCCAGGTGCATGGGATGCTGGCACTCCCCCGGAACGGGCGGGCCCGGCAGCCCGGTATTCACACCCACGGGTATGTCCATCTCGATACACTTGGCGTACAGCGGGTAGTACACGGGGTCGGAAGGCGGCAGGTCCAGTTCGAAGGGCGTGACCCTGGCCATGATCACCGGGTAGTCCCTGGCCAGGTCCTCCAGCGCCCAGAGCGCTTTCATACCTTTCTGTATGCGCGGCTGCGCCGCGATATAAAAGCGCCCCGGATAATCGCTGGTGAAGTCCAGCAGGCGCTGTTCCGGCCGGTGCGGATCGCAGGTAAGGAATGCCTTCTCGACGCCGATGGAATCCATCAGCTCGACGAGTTCCGCGGACTCGATATTGCGGAAGAAGTCATCGCCCGCCTTGAAGTACTCCTCCTTCACCTTCTGCATGAAGGGCAGGTCGGCCACGGCACCCATACTCACGTTCACCCAGGGATCGATGGCTTTGAGCGTCATTGGCAACTCCCTAACGTCGAAGGCTGCGGCGGGCGTCCGCGCGGGGAGCGCCGCAATGCAATCTAGACTAGCACAGGATTTCTCGGCGCGGGGTTTTTTCAAGCCACCAGTCTTGCAAAAAATCCGGCACCAGGGCCGCTGGCCCGGTACCGTTGGCGCCGGTATAATCGCGCGCCTGACAATCCTCGAGACACCGCCCGGCCCACGTGCGGCCCCCACCCCGGCATGGCAAAGCGCAAGAAAGAAAAGGATTTCACCGACGAAGAAATCGCGAAGCTGATCGACCTGTTCCTGTCTTTCGACAGGCCGGCCGAGGGCGTGACCCGCGGTTTCTACCGCCTGATCAAGAGCTACTTCAAGCCGACCCTGGTCGGCTTGGAAAACATTCCCGACGAACCGACACTCTTTGTCGGCAACCACGCCATGTTCGCGGTGGACGGCCTGATCCTGATGCCGGCGATCTACGACGCCACGGGGCGCTTCCCGCGCGGTATGGGCGACAACATCCTGTTCCAGACCGGCGTCGGCGAACGGCTGGCGCGGCAGGGCCTGGTGCTGGCCCACCCGGAGGTCTGCAGCGCACTGATGGACGCGGGGCAGGACCTGATGGTATTCCCGGGCGGCGCAGCCGAGGCGAACAAGTCCGCGGCACAGAAATACACCCTGCAGTGGAAGGAGCGCTACGGTTTCGTGCGCATGGCGGCCACGCATGGCTACAACATCACCCCCTTCGGCCTGGTGGGGCCGGACGAGTGGTATGACCAACTGCTCGAGGGCGACGAGCTGAGAAAGAGCGGCCTGTTCAAGCTGCTCAAGCGCATGGGCGTGATCAAGGAGGACTTCCGCGAGGACCTCATCCCGCCGATCCCGCGGGGCATGTTCAATACCCTGCTGCCCAAGCCGCAGCGCTGCTACCTCGCCTTCGGCGAGCCCGTGCGGGTACCGGATTACAGCGGCAGGACACGCGTGCCGAAAGCCCTGCAGGAACAACTGCGCGACGAGACCGCGGAGCGCGTCGAGGCACTGATCTCCCGGATGCTGCTCCTGCGGGCACAGAACAAGACCGGCGAAAGCGCCCTGCGCCGCTACCTCACCCGCTGACGTCGGGGGCGGCGGCCGCCGCGGGGCGGGCGATCCGGCGACTGATCAGCACCGGGATCACGCTGATGAAAATGCTGACGCCGCCGTAGAGCAGGATGGCGAACAGCACCGCGTCGCCGATCGGGTCCAGCGCACCCGCGGAAGCCGGGAACACCACGGCCTTCACCGCCACGGCCAGCGACACGTTGCGAAACCCCGCCTCGATGACGATCGCCAGCTGGTCGGCGCGTGACAGGCCGCCGAGGCGCGACGCCAGCAGCGCGCCTCCCTGCGCGCACAGGCAGAGGAGCACCAGGGACGCAATACCCGCGAAACCATAGGCCTGCGGGTCGAGCCGACCACTGCCGCCCGCCCCGACGATCATCACCACGATCAGTGCGACGCTGAGCCGGATCGACCACTTCGAAAACGGCGCCGCGAAGCCCGCGCCGAGACGCTGGCGCAGCGCCATGCCGATCACCAGCGGCACGATCAGCGCGAAGAAAATGTCCAGCGCGATGCGCCCCGCGGGCATGCTGAAGTCCGGCGGCAGGTACTGTGAGATCAACAGCTCCAGCAACAGCGGCGTGGTCAGCAGCGCCGCAACGGTGGTGATGGACGTCAGGGATATCGACAGTGCGATATTGCCGTGGCCGAACAGCGTGAGGATGTTCGACATGGTTCCCCCCGGTACCGCCGCCACCAGCACCAGGCCCGCGGCGATTCCCGCGGGCAGCGACAGCAGCTGGCCGATGGCGAACGCTACCAGCGGCACCAGCAGCCACTGGCAGCCCAGGCCGATGGCGAGCCCCTGGGGGCGCTTGATCTCCAACAGGAAATCCCGCGGCGCCAGCAGCGCCCCCATGCCCAGCATGGCCAGGAACAGCTGCGAGGACGCCACCGCGTACTCGTAGGCGGCGTAGTTGGCAAAGACGCTGTCGAGCAGGTTGGCAGGCACGCTGGTCAGCCGTCCTCGCGCCTGACACCGGGGCCCAGCTTGCGCATCAGGTCCTGCTCCAGCGCCTGTACCAGTTCACCGGCGTGCTGCTCCTTCAGGGCCTTCAATGCCGCGTAGTCCGACGCCGCCTCGGCGTCCCATTCATCCGCGAAGGCCCCGCTGTCGATGTCCCCGGCTATCTCCTTCATGACGGCCGCCACGTCGAGACCGTCGTAGCGGCCGCGGCGCGACAGCTGGCCGTACTGGCTGGCCGGCGAGTGGTGCTCCAGCTGCGCCACGAAGCCCTCGGTACGCAAGAGGCCATAATTGCGTTCCACCTCACCGGAGAGGAACAACTCCGTCAGCACTGCCTCCAGGGGGATACCCAGCTCGAGCATGGTGGCGACAAACGAGCCGTTGACGTGTGTCAGCGCGGGCGACAACACCTGCTCGACCGCCAGGTCGAGCACCGCCTCCTGGTGGGGCGTCAGCTCGACGGCGCCCTCGCGCAGCCCGCCCAGTGCCAGCGCTACCGCAAGCGTGCGCGACAGGCCGGTACCGGTGGCGTCGCGCTGCACGCCGAGGGCAGTGATAAACCCGCCGCCCTCGACATAACAGTTGCGCACTTCCGGCCCCAGCATGCGCGGGGCGATCATGGCCAGGTCCCCGTCCGGCAGGAAACGGTTGAAGGCGAAGCAGTAGCCGCTGGCGACAATCGTGAGCTGCCGCTCCTGCCGCCGCAGTCCCAGCCGCGGTTGCGCATCGTCCGGCACCAGGATGCAGACGATGTCCGCGTCGTTGGCATCCGCGATATCGCCGACGTCAAAGCCATCCGCGGCCGCCTGCTCGCGGCTGGCATCGCGGCGCACACAGACCCTCGGGTCCAGCCCGGAGTCCCTGAAATTGAGTGCCCAGGGGCGGCCCTGGTTGCCGTAACCGACCACCGCCAGCGACTGTCCCGCGATGGCGGCCGGATCGGCGTCCTGCTCGTAGTAGAAGTTGGTCATGGGGCTCCAGGGTATCGGGAGGACGTGCCCGCGACGGTCCGTGAGAAGCCCGCGCGGGTGCGTCTATGATATGACAGGCGTCAGGCAAAAAACATCTGCCCCCAAATGGGCCCGGCGCGCTCGCTTGCGAAGGGTGCTTCCGCGTATATCATAGGGCATCCCCTTCTGCCCCTGGATGTCCCCCATGCCAAAACTGATCCGCCTGCTGGCCGCCCTCGTCGTCGCCGTCGTCCTCGTCCTCGCCGCCCTCGTCGGGATTGCGCTGCAGACCAGCCAGGTGTCGAAATCGGATCTGGCGTTCCTGGCGGACCTGGGCCAGCGCGAGGGCCTGGGCGCGGTCATCAGCGTGGTGCGGGCCCACATGTTCGGCGTCGATGTCTCCAAGGCCTCCGACCCGGGCTACGGCAGGCAACTGGTTGCCGGGCGCGGCAACGCGCCCTGGGTCATTCGCGGCAACCTCGATGGGCGGCCGCGCGTTCTGAAGTTTGCCCTGGCGCCCGAGACCTGGGCCGCCTACGAGATCGAGACCATGTCGCTGTACCAGGTGTGGCGCGGCGGCGTGCGTTTCGAGGGCGCCGCCTACGATTACAAGCACGGGCCACAACCGGCCAGTGAGGGCGATTGGTACCAGCGCGACGCTGCCGGTGCGCGCTGGTACCTGCTCGCAGACGGTACGGAAACGCCGGCGCGCGTCCACTACCGCGGACATACCTACGGCCCGGGCCAGGAAAGCGCCACCATGCACTTCGACCTGGTGGCCGGCGACCAGCGCCTGCGGCTGTCAGAAACCCCGGACCTGGCCGAACGCGACGGCCAGACGCTGTTGCTGCGGCAGTTCCCGGCGGCTGCCGGGGACGCGCCAGTGCCGGTGTTCTACACCGGCGATGACCGGCGCTTTGTCGCCGCGGGTGTCGTCGAGGTGCCGCTGGGTGAGACGACCGCCATCACGCCCGCCGAGGGGCCCAGCCGCGGCCGCGACGCCGAGGGCAGCGAACTGGAACGCGGTGAGGCCGTTATCGCGGGCAGCGACTGTCTCAGCTGCCACGCGGAGCAGCACCGGGTGGCCGGCCCCGCGTGGTCGCAGATATCGGGCAAGTTCCGCGGCAAGATCCAGGAAGAGGTCGTCTCGGTGCTGACCGACAAGGTACTCAACGGCAGCGTGGGTACCTGGGGACAGGTCCCCATGCCCGCTCACCCCGGCATGACCGAACAGCAGGCGCGCGAGGCGGTCATCTACATACTCAACGTCGGCGAGCCCGAGAAAGAGGGCGACCCGCCACTGGACCCGTCGGGCAATCCCTACCCCGCCACGCTGGAATTCGACATCCTGCCGCGCCTGACCGCGGTGCACCCCTCCTTCGCACTGGAGAACATCGCCCCGGCCGGCTTCGAACCCAAGGTCGGCGGCATGGGTTTCCGCTCGGACGGCAAGATGGTGCTCGCCAGTTGGGACCTGGACGGCGCCGTGTACCTGGTCGACCCGCAGGCGCCGCTTGAGTCGCGCGTGCGCCGCATCGGGGAAGGCCTGCACGAACCGCTGGGCCTGGAGATCGTCGACGACCGCATCTTCGTGCTGCAGAAACAGGAACTCACCGAGCTTGTAGATCACGACGGCGACGAGGTGATCGACGAGTACCGCGTGGTCAGTTACGACTGGCAGGCCAATCCCAACTTTCACTCCTTCGCCTTCGGGCTGGTCCACCGGGACGACGCCTTCTACTTCCTGCTGTCCATCTGCGTGCTGCCCGGCGGCGCCAGCTGCCCCGAGCAATTGCCGTCACAGGGCAAACTGCTGCGCGTGGGCATGGACGGCAGCGCGTCGGTGCACGCGTCCGGTTTCCGCACGCCCAACGGCATCGCCATGGCCCGCGACGGCGGCATGTACATCACCGACAACCAGGGCGACTACCTGCCGTCGAGCAAGCTGCTGCGCGTTGAACGCGGTGCGTTTTACGGCTCGAGGGCAGTGCCCGACGAAGGCGTCATGGGGCTCGTGGAGACGCCACCGGCGGTCTGGCTGCCCCAGGATGAAGTCGGCAACTCCCCCACCGAACCGCTGGAGCTGCGCGAAGGTCCCTATGCCGGCCAGTTGATTCACGGCGACGTCTACAACGGCGGCATCAAGCGCGTGTTCCTCGAGACCGTCGAAGGACGCGAGCAGGGCGCCGTCTTCCACTTCAGCGCCGGCTTCCACGGCGCCGTCAATCGTCTCGAGCGCGGGCCGGACGGCGCCATCTACGTGGGCGAGACCGGCAACCCACCGAACTGGGGTGAGTTCGGCAAGCCCTGGCACGGTTTCGAGCGCCTCACCTGGCAGGGCAACAACGCCTTCGAGATTCTCGCGGTGCGCGCACTTGAGGACGGCTTCGAACTGGAACTGACCCAGCCGCTGGCGGATGGCACGCAGCTGTCGGGCGACGACCTGGTCGTGCGCCAGTGGTTCTACCACCCCAACGAGCAGTACGGTGGTCCCAAGTACGACCCGCGCGACCTGCGCGCGAGCGCGCTGGCGGTGTCCGACGACCGGCGCCGCATCCGCGCCAGCATCCCCGGCCT
>JAWVYG010000057.1:0-9038 GCA_033722815.1 Halioglobus sp. | reverse complement strand
TTGCCGCGCCCGACGCCACCCCACAGGTACAACCCCCGCTCCGGCTCCAGCGGCTCACTGCGCAGGCGCCGCAGCCAGCCGCCCAGGCCGCGACCGGTCGCGCGCGGCCCCGCGGCCACGAGGCGTTCGTACAGGTCCTGCAGGTGGCGCACTGCTTCTTCCTGGGAGGGATCGTGCGTGAAATCCTCGTGCTGCAGATCGATCTGGTAGCGCTGCCAGGGGGTGGTCATGTCCGGGAAAGGTTCGGGTAGGTCGGGAGCGACCCACTTTACCCACTGGGCACGGGGCTTGGCAATGTGGCGCCGGCGATGCCACGGACGCTACTGTCACCCGGTCAATGGCGGTATACTGCCGCCGTCGAATTCATCTGCAGAGGGCAATGTTGTGGAACCAGCGGTATTCAGCATGGAAATTCTTATTGGCGCCGGCGTGGCAACCCTGGTCCTGGGGCTGTTACTGGGCATGGCCATCGGCCGCCGCACCTCGGCCTCAGGGCAGAAATACCGCGAGGTCGAACGCAAGCTGGACCAGGTGCTGCAGGACAAGAAACTCTACGAGGACGAGGTCCAGGGGCATTTCGAGGAGACCGCGCAACTGCTGAACAACCTGACCGAGAGCTACCGCGACGTCCACAACCACCTGGCCAAGGGCGCCGCGAACCTGTGCCCCGGCGACGGCCCCGTGGCGCTGGAGCATATTCGCAGCCGCGACCCGGCGGAGATTCCCGCGAAACTGGCAAAGGTGCAGCCGCCGCTGGACTACGCGCCGAAAACCTCTCCCGACGAAAAGGGCATGCTGAACGAGGAATTCGGGCTGGAGCGCCCGCCGCAGCCCGAAGAGAACGCCGAACCCGCCAAGGCCTGACCCGCTTCAGACCGGGTTGTCGATATCGAAAAAACGGTGCTCCAGCGCGAAGGTGTCCACCAGGTGGTCGCCCAGCGCCTGCACACCGTAGCGCTCCGTGGCGTGGTGCCCGGCGGCGATGAACTGGATGCCCTCCTCCCGCGCGATGTGCACGGTCTGTTCGGAGACCTCCCCGGTGATAAACAGGTCGGCCCCCGCGGCGGCTGCCGCCTCGATGTAGCCCTGGGCGGCGCCGGTACACCAGGCAATGTGCGCCACGCTGGCCCCGGCATCGCCGATCAAGAGCGGTTCCCGACCGGTCAGCTGCGCGAGCTGCCGCAGCACCGCTCCCACCTGCAGCGGCTGCGGTAGTGACGCACTGCTCACCAGGCCGTCCCCGGCAGCGCCCGGCAGCGGCGACTGCTGCGCCAGGTCGATCCCCAGCAATTGCCCCAGGCGAGCGTTGTTGCCGCAAACCGGGTGCGCATCGAGCGGCAGGTGGTAGGCCAGCAGGCTGACATCCGCTGTGAGCAGGGCGGCCAGTCGCCGTCGCTTCATACCCACGACCGGGGCCGCCTCCCCGCGCCAGAAATAGCCGTGGTGCACCAGGATGGCATCGGCCCCCCAGTCGATGGCGGCCTCCAGCAGCGCCTGGCTGGCGGTAACGCCGGTGGCGATGCGGGACACCGTGCCACGGCCCTCGACCTGGAGTCCGTTGGGGCAGTAATCCTGGAAACGCGATACCTCGAGGCACTCGTCGAGGTAGGCAACCAGCTCGGTCAGGGCGACGCTCATACGCTGTCTTACATCCACCGGGAGGGAGCCCCATCATATACAAAGGGCGCTCACAACTTAAGGCGCGCACGATCGCTGTGCAAGCTTCCTGCGGGCGAGATAGAATTGCGCAGACATTCCCCAGTCGGCGCCCCATGAAACAGACGTTCAATGCCATCGCGTGGCCCGCGCTCGCCGGGCTGCTCGCAGCGCTGCTTATCCTCGACCGCTGGGTGCTGCCGGCAGGTACCGTCGCGACGGCCCGCGGCAAGGAGCCGGTCAGCTACGCCAGGGCGGTCAGCGGGGCCACGCCCTCGGTGGTCAATATCTGGACGGCGAAGCTGGTCACCGCCACGGCACCGCAACAGGACAATCCCTTCTCCAACCGCAGCGTGCGCACACGGTCCTCGCGCCAGCATATCGAGCGCTCCCTGGGGAGCGGCGTGATCGTGACGGACGAAGGGCACATCCTCACCAACAACCACGTCATTGCGGAGGCGGACGCCATCCAGGTGATGCTGCACGACGGGCGCTCCACCAACGCCGTGGTCATCGGCACGGACCAGGCCACCGACCTCGCCGTGCTGAAGATCCAGCTGCCCGACCTGCAGCCCATCGAGCTGGGCGACTCCGACAACACGCGCGTCGGGGACGTGGTGCTGGCCATCGGCAACCCGCTCGGTTTCGGGCACTCGGTGACGCAGGGCATCGTCTCGGCGCTGGGCCGCTACGGCCTGCAGCAGAATATGTACGAGGACTACATCCAGACCGACGCCACCATTCACCTGGGCAACTCCGGCGGTGCGCTGATCGATACCAGCGGTCGACTGCTGGGTATCAACACGCTTATCTACACCGGCAACAACGCCACACGCGCCGGCACCGCAGGCATCGGCATCAGCCTGGCGATACCGGTCAACCTGGCGATTTTCGTCATGCAGGACCTGATCAACTACGGCGAGGTAATCCGCGGCTGGCTGGGCGTCAGCGTGGAGCCGATCGGCATATTCGACGGCGCCAGCGAGCCGCGCCCGGCGCTGGCGGTGCAGGTCGTCACGCCCGGCAGCCCCGCGGCAAAAGCCGGCGTGATGGTGGGCGACCTGATCACCCACATCGATGGCGAGGCGGTGCGCGACGGCCGTCGCACAATGCACCAGATTGCCCGCCTGCGACCGGGCGACACCATCGCTGTTTCCATACAGCGCGACCGCCAGAGCCTGGAACTGCGCGCGGTCGTGGGGGTGCTCAGCCAGTCGATGGGCCGCGCCAGTTCGCCCGGGTAACGACGAGCGGCGGCTGGCGCCGGCTACTCCTCGCCCAGCCGCATGGCGGCGCTGCGCGCGTGGGCCGACAGGGACTCGCCCGTGGCCAGCACCGCGGCGGCCTCGCCCAGCTGGCGCACTCCCTCGGCACTGCAGTGAATGACGGAACTGCGCTTCTGGAAGTCATACACCCCCAGCGGCGAGGAAAAGCGCGCACTGCCCGCGGTGGGTAGCACGTGGTTGGGACCCGCGCAGTAATCGCCCAGCGCCTCGGACGTGTAGGGCCCCACGAAAATAGCCCCGGCATTGCGCACCTGCGGCAGGATCTCCCCGGGCTCGGCGACGGACAGTTCCAGGTGTTCAGGCGCTATCGCGTTGCTCAGCTCCACCGCCTCGGCCAGGTCGCGTGTCAGTATCATGGCGCCGCGCCCGTCCAGTGACGCCCGCACGATCGCGGAGCGCGCGAGCGTCGGCAGCAGCCTGTCGATACTCGCCGCCACCGCGTCGAGGTAGGCGCTGTCAGGACACAGCAGCAGGGCCTGCGCATTTTCGTCGTGTTCGGCCTGCGAGAACAGGTCCATGGCCACCCAGTCGGGATCGGTGTCGCCGTCGCAGATCACCAGGATTTCCGAGGGGCCAGCCACCATGTCGATTCCCACCCGGCCGAACACCTGGCGCTTCGCCGTGGCAACGTAGAGATTGCCCGGTCCGACGATCTTGTCCACGGGCGGCACGGTCGCGGTGCCCAGCGCCAGCGCAGCCACAGCCTGGGCGCCGCCGATGGTGAAGATGCGGTCCACCCCGGCGATATCCGCGGCAGCCAGCACCAGGTCATTGAGTTCTCCCCCGGGAGCCGGCACCACCATCACCACCTCTTCCACGCCGGCGACCCGGGCCGGCAGCGCGTTCATCAGCACGGAGGAGGGATAGCTGGCCTTGCCGCCGGGCACGTACAGCCCGACGCGCTGCAGCGGCGTTATCTGCTGCCCCAGCTCGTTGCCGAATTCGTCGGTGTAGCGCCAGCTCTGCTGGACCTGGTGCTCGTGGTAGCTGCGGATACGCTGCGCCGCGAAGCGCAGCGCCTCCAGCTGGGCTGCGTCGACGCGCGCCAGCGCCTCGCGCCGGCGCTCGACGCCGACCTCCAGCTCCGCCACGGACGCGGCCTCGAGCGCATCGAACCGTGCCGTCAGCTCCAGCAGCGCGGCGTCGCCGCGCTCTGCGATAGCAGCGATGATGCCGGCAACCGTCGCCTCGACCTGTGCATCGGCTCCCTGCCGGTAGTCCCGCAGCCGCTCCAGCTGCGCTGCAAAATCCGCCGCGGTGGTATCAAGCCGCCGCATCGTCACCCTCCTGCACAACGGCGGCCAGCGCGGCGATGATCCGGGCGATGGTGTCGTGCCTGGAGCGCATCGCCGCCTTGTTCACAATCAGGCGCGAACTGATCGACGCGATTTCCTCCAGCGGCTCCATGCCGTTGGCGCGCAGCGTGTTGCCGGTATCGACGATATCGACGATCAGCTCCGCCAGGTTCATCGCCGGGGCCAGCTCCATCGCTCCGTACAACTTGATGACATCGGCGTTGACGCCCTGCCTGGCAAAATACTCGCGGGCAATGTTCACGAACTTGGTGGCGACCCGCACACTGCCACCGCTGCTGCGCCAGCCCACCGGGCCCGCGGTCATGAGGCGGCAGCGCGCGATGCCCAGATCCAGTGGCTCGTACAGCCCTTCCGCCCCGTGCTCCAGCAGCACGTCCTTGCCGACCACGCCCATATCGGCCGCGCCGAGGCGTACATAGGTGGGCACGTCGGCGCCGCGGATAATCACCAGCTGGACACTGCCGTCGGTGGTATCGAACACCAGCTTGCGACTGGCGGCCACGTCCTCAAGCGGCTCTATACCCGCACGGGCGAGTACCGGAAGCGTCTCTTTCAGGATGCGGCCCTTGGTCAGGGCCAGCGTCAGTTTGTCAGTCATTGCTTGTTCCATCGCGGGCGGTATGTCCCGGCCGGGGCCGCCCCGCTCCGATTGCTGCGATCAAAAGGTACCCCGCAAGAGAAAGCAGGTGCCGCCGGCAGGACCCGGTCTGTTAGAGGGCCGGCCAGGGCGATCAGGCCGATGCCCTGGCCTGCCATTCCGCGGTGGTATAGGTGCGGATATTGACGGCATGAATGCTGCCGTCGGCAATCTGGTCGCTGAGCGCCGCGTACACCAGCTGCTGCTTCTTCACCGGACGCAGGCCCTCGAAGACGTCGCCGATGGCCTCGATCTCGTAGTGGCTGCCCTCCCCGTGCACATGGATCTCGCACTGGTCAAGGTGTGCTTCCAGCAGGGCTTTCACTTGAGCTGCATCCATAACGGCCTCTCCGCAGGTGCCCGCGGGCACCGCAAGGTTTCGCAACAGGCCGACGACACCGCGTCGCCCACCCGGAAAACCAGCGCATTCTAGGAGAAAAGCGCCGCGGTTGCGACACTCCCCGTCAGCTCTCGACGTCTACGGTAACCACTGTCCACTTGGCGATCACCTGATCGATGTCGCCCTGCTCCTCACGCGCTGAGGCCTGGAACTGGTCGCGATAGATCTCGCCGAGATTGACGCTCTCGATGATCACGTTGCGCAGCTTCCAGTCCCCGGACTTGCTGCGGCCCATCTGGTAGAGCACCACGTAGGGCTCATCCCGGTCGGCGTAGACGTGCTGGCGCACGGAGACCCGCCTGGCGTCGGTTTCGTCATCCTCGGACGCCAGTACCTCGATCCTGGAACCGCCGAAGGCCAGCAGGCCCTTGCTGTAGGTGCGGATCAGGCTGGAGCGCATGACATCGGTAAAGCGGTCGAGTTGCGCGCGCAGTGCCTCGCGGCCGGACTCGTCCAGCGCGCGGTAACGCTTGGAACTGGCGTAGGGGCCCATCACGCTGCGCGAGAAGCCGCGGTAGTCGATCAGCGGGTCGAGCAGTTCCTGCACCTGCGCGTAGTAGCGCTCGGGGTCTTCATCCACGTACGCGTCTGCGGCCATCACCACGTCCATCACCCGTGCCGTCGTGCTCTCAACCAACTGGTAGGCGCTGTTGTAATCGCCGGACTTCTCGGTCGAGGCAACACCCGGCAATACCCATGCCAGGCAGGCCGCTGCGAGTGAGATTGTAAAATTGCGTATCAACATTTCCCTGGGTCTCCGAAAAGCCAATTTCCACTAGCCCCCCCGGTTTTGGGCTGTATAATCCGCCCCAACGAGCCAGCAATTCCTGCCCAACCGGCTGTTATTGCGCCGCTTTTTTGACAACAGGCATGTCCACGCGGTTCCGAGGCACAATGTGGCGCTTACTTTAGCAGGAATCAGGCAACGATGCTGTTAGCTGCCTCCCTGATTATCATCGGCTTCATCATCCTCATCTGGAGCGCAGACCTGTTCGTGGCCGGCGCGGCATCCATTGCCGAGAACATGGGCATGTCGCCGATCCTCATCGGCCTCACCATCGTGTCGCTGGGCACGTCCGCACCCGAAGTACTGGTTTCACTCACCGCGGCGCTCTCGGGCTCCGGCACGCTGGCGGTAGGCAACGCCATCGGCTCAAACATCGCCAATATCGCGCTGGTGCTGGGCACCACCATCCTCGTTGCGCCACTCATGGTGCAGGAGGAATGCATGCGCAAGGAGGTACCGGTGCTGTTGCTGGTGACCTTCGGCTGCGGCCTGCTGCTGCGCGACGGTGCGCTGTCGGCCTTCGACGGCTGGCTGATGCTGGCGGTGATGACCGCCATGATCGTCGGCCTGGTTCGCAGCCAGGTCTACGACGACGATATCCTGCGTGAAGCCGAGGAAGAGGAACTGCCCCACCTGCAGCCGACACGGGCCTGGCTGTTTTTCCTGGCCGGCCTGTGCCTGCTCATCGTCAGTTCACGCATCCTGGTCAAGGGCGCCGTGATGGCCGCCATGGAACTGGGCGTGCCCGAACTCGTGATCGGCCTGACCATCGTGGCCATCGGCACCAGCCTGCCGGAACTGGCGGCGACCGTTGCCAGCGCCATGCGCGGGCACACGGAGATCGCGCTGGGCAACATCATCGGCTCAAACCTGTTCAACCTGCTCGTGGTCATGGCCATACCCGGCATCGTCGAGCGCCAGGAGCTGGCGCCCGCGGTACTGTCGCGCGACTACATGACCATGACCTTCCTCACCGTCTTCCTGGTAGTGGCGATCCTGGTCAGTCGCAAACGCAGCAAGGCGCGCCCGGGTCACTCCTACCTCGGGCGCATCCTGGGTACGCTGTTAGTGTCGTTCTACGGCCTGTACTATTATCTGCTACACAGCACACTCTGATCCGCTATGGAACCTGTGATGTCCGGCTCGCCCAGTTACTCCGCGTCCGCGCGGCGCACTATCCGCATGGAAGCGGAAGCGGTTGCGGCCCTGGAAGAACGGATCGGGGAAGATTTCGATCGCGCCTGTGACGCCCTGCTGAACATCGGCGGCCGCATCATCGTCACCGGCATGGGCAAGTCGGGCCATATCGCGCGCAAGATTGCCGCCACGCTGGCCAGCACAGGGTCTCCGGCGTTCTTCGTGCACCCGGGCGAGGCCAGCCACGGCGACATGGGCATGATCACCGACGCGGACGCCGTGATCGCGCTGTCCAACAGCGGCGAGGTCGGCGAGGTCGTTACCCTGCTGCCACTGCTGAAACGCCTCGGCGTACCGCTGGTCAGCATGACCGGCAACCCGGACTCCAGCCTCGCGCAGGCTTCGGATGTACACCTGGACACCGGCGTGGACACCGAGGCATGCCCACTGGATCTCGCGCCTACCTCCAGCACCACCACCGCGCTCGTCATGGGGGATGCGCTGGCCATCGCGCTACTGGAAGCGCGCGGCTTCACCGCCGATGACTTCGCCTTCTCCCACCCGGGCGGCACCTTGGGCAAGAAGCTCCTGCTGCTGGTGCGCGACGTCATGCGCAGCGGCGACGCCGTCCCTGTCGTGCCCGTAGATCGCACGCTGTCCGAGGCACTGCTGGAAATCAGCGACAAGGGTCTCGGCATGACCACGATCGCCGCCGACGACGGCAGCTTCGCCGGCGTGTTCACCGACGGCGACCTGCGCCGTTCACTGGACGATCGCATCGATATCAACAGCACGCGCATCGGTGAGTTGATGAGCGTCAACGCGAAAACCGTGGGCCCCGATATGCTGGCCGCCGAAGCCATGCGCATTATGGAAGAGAACGAAATCGGCGCCCTGGTAGTACTCGACAATGCGGGAAGCCTGACAGGTGTGCTCCACCTGAAGGACCTGCTGCACGCGGGTATCACCTGATGAGCCACGACGAGGTCGCGGTGACGGAGCGCGCAGCACGCGTGCGCATGCTGGTGCTCGACGTCGACGGGGTACTCACCGACGGCCGCATCTACTACAGCGACGACGGCAGCGAGATGAAGGCCTTCTACATCCGCGATGGACTCGGCGTGAAGCTGTTGCAGCGAGCCGGCGTCAAGGTAGCGATTATCACCGGGCGCGACTCGCCGATGGTGACGCGCCGCGCCGGGGAACTCGGTATCGAAGATGTCGTCCAAGGGCGTGAGGACAAGCGCGAGGCGCTGCTGGAACTCTGCCAGCGCCACGGGCTGCGCTTTGAGGACTGCGCCTACATGGGAGACGACCTGCCCGACCTCGGCGCGATTGTGGCTGCCGGACTGGGAATGACCGTGGCGGATGGCTGCAACGCGGTGCTGGAAAGCGCCGACTGGATAAGCACCAGGGCCGGCGGTTGCGGCGCCGTGCGCGAGGCGTGCGAATTTATCCTGTCGGCCCGCGGCGACTGGCTCAGCACGGAATCGGGGTTCAGTTGATGCGACCTTTGCCGCGCGCACGCCGCCGCGCTCTCGCCCGCCGCCCGGGGCACAGCCGCGGGCTGTTGCAATGCGCACTCGCCGCTCTGCTGGCAGCCTCACTGCCGCTGTGGGCGCCCGCCGCCAGCGCGTTGCCGGATGACCGCGAGCAGCCGATACATATCACGGCGGATACCGCGGTGCGCGACGAAAAGCGCGGCGTGACGATCTACTCGGGTCACGTGCAGATGCGCCAGGGCAGCATGGAACTGGACGCGGACAGCCTGACCATCTACCACGAGGCCGCTGACGCTGACAAGTTCGTCGCCAGGGGC
>JAWVYG010000056.1:0-9079 GCA_033722815.1 Halioglobus sp. | reverse complement strand
GAGTTCGAGGACCCCGAGTACGCAGCCAGCGGCCGCCCCGCGCTGTACTACGCTCGCGCCATCCAGCAGCCCGAACTCCTGATCGCGGGGGACCCTTTCGGCTGCGAGTACGATGAGCAGGGCAACTGCGTGAAGCGTCGTTACTGCATCGGCGGGAATGCCGAATCCGACAACGACTGCCTCGGCGAGGCCGAGCCCCGCGCCTGGACCTCGCCGATTTTTCTCGAGTACGCCGCGACCGGCGGCGGGGAGTAGGCTATGGACAACATGATCGCCAGTGAACCGTTTCAGTCCACCCTGGACTACGAGGAACTGCCGCGCAGCACGCTCGTGGCAATGTTCCGTCGCGCCATAAACGCTCACGGCAATTTCTTTGGACTCTGGCAGCAAGCCGTCGCGGACAGGTTTGGCGTCGACACCTGTGCCGAGCTCACCGCAAGCGTCTACCCCAACCTGGCCGCGGCCGGAGGCGATCTCGAGCAGGTGTTCTACGAGGAACTGAATTTCCTGTGGTCGATGATGCCGGCGCTGCAGAAGATGCTCACTGTCGCCCGGTACGATGCCGGCCTGTTGCCGGCGACCCTCGACAGGGACCTGGACATCGATTCACTGGGCAATGCGTCACTGCTGTTGCTGTGGAACACGGCAACCCTGACCTATGTGATGCAGACAGGTCGCTGGACCGATCTGCTGACAGAGCGCTACGGGCAGGATACGGCGCTGAAGCTCGAGCGCGATGTCTGGCTGGACTACGGCGGCGCCGAAGAGGACCTGCGCTACGGCCTGCAGACTGCCGGTGCCGAGACAGGCAATGTCGAAACCCTGCTGCGCGGATTCCAGTTCGCGCCCGGTGAGGTGGGATTGGTCGATGCCCAATTCGAGCTGCGCAACCCGGACCACGGCTTTATCACCCACAAACGCTGCCCGGCCCAGGAGCGCTTCGGTGCAACCAACCGCGAGCGCCTGGAGAGCAACTGCGTGCTCTGCGTGATCGCCATGCGCCTCTCCGGGGAGATGGTCAACGAGGCCATCCGCTGCCGCGCGGTGGACATCCCGCCCTACCGCGAATCCCCGGGTCACGCCTGTCGCTGGGAATACTGGTTGCCGGCGCCCTGAGCACGTCCTGGAGGTTTGGCCTGGCCCGCCGCTGTCACCCGGGTAATCGGTTCAACGGGCTAGACCCTTTTCAGGCGATCTGCCTGCCGGGTACCTACTTTGCATTGATTCGCAGCCCGCCTTTGCCGACACTGGCACACCCCCAATAAGAGTGACGACAGGTGAGCCATATGTCAGATGCCGAGCAGCGCGTAATCGATGGGACCGTCTGGGACGAGTTCTGCGACGCCCTCAAAGACGCGGGTAAGATCATCCGCTCCGAGAAAGCCCCGCAGGATGCTTTCAACCAGGCGGAGGGCTATCGCTACCTCGCGCGCCTGCTGCGCGGCGGCCTGGAGAGCTTCCTGGAGTTTCGCGACCCGATGTTCCCGCAGCTGCGCTGCGGCGCCCACGAGACCATCAAGCTGGGTGCGGACAATCCCGACAACCGCTACGAGAGCGCGCCGATCAACCCGAAGTACGACTACCGCATCACCGGCACGCGCGGCACCGTGAATTACCTCGGTATCAGTTCCATCATCAATCGCTACGCCGTCGACGGCACCATGGAGGTCACGGGACACATCGATCACCGGCAGATGGATATCGGGCCCAACGGTGAAATCGAGATCATCCTCAGCCGGCGGGAGCAGCCCGGCAACTGGCTGCCCCTGGGCGATAACACCAATTCCATCACGGTGCGCCAGACGTTCCAGGATCGCGTCAACGAAAAGCGCGCGGAGATGAAGATCGAGCGCATCGGCGCGACTGACGATCGACCGGAACCGCTGACGGCCGAGAAACTGGAGAGAGGCCTGCAGGGTGCGGTGATGTTCGTACACGGCTCCGCGAAGATGTTCGAGGACTGGTCCGAGAGTTTCCTGCCCACCCTCAACGAGCTGCCGCCGGCGGACCAGGACTACTGCCAGTCCATCGGCGGCGACCCGAATATCTTCTATTTCCACAGCGCCTGGGAGCTCGCCGATGACGAGGTATTCATCATCGAGGCGCCGGACATTCCCGAGTGCCAGACCTGGAACTTCCAGCTGGACAACTGGTGGATGGAGTCACTCGATTACCGTCACCACACCATCCACGTCAACAAGCACACGGCTCACTACGAAGAAGACGGCAGCGTGCGGGTGGTGATCTCCCACACCGACCCCGGTGTGCCCAACTGGATCGAGACGGCCGGTCACACCATGGGCACCATGTGCTGGCGCTGGATTGGCGCAGACAGGCACCCGCTGCTGAAGACCCGGGTGGCCAAACTCGCTGACATTGCCAAGGGGTGAGCATGCCTGACACCGCGGTGACCTTTGCGGCCGACGAGCTGATCGCGGAAGCGATCGGGCAAACCGGGTTCGATGATTTCGGCGACTTGCCCTATCGCGAAGGCCTGGAGACGCTGCTGGCGACCTATGACGCCAATATTCGCGACCCCGAGGGCAGGGAACGCTGCCGCCAGCGCGTGGTCATGCAGCTCGCCACGCGACTGAAGTGCGAGAACGCCTTCAAGACCATACCGGAGGTGGCGCAACAGGAGATCAGGGCACCGATTTTCGTGACAGGCCTGCCGCGCTCCGGCACCTCTGCGCTGCTCAACCTGCTGGTGTCGGCGCCGGAAAACCGCGGCCTGCTGCAGTGGGAGGTACAGTTCCCGGATCCCTGGCCGGACAGCAAGCCCGGCGACAAGGACCCGCGCTACGACTTCCTGGCCAGGGCGCTGGAGGAGTCGCGCAATTCCGAGTTCGCCAAGATTCACTACGTCGACGCGGACACGCCCGAGGAGTGCGTGTTATTGCACGCTTTCGCATTCACCGGCGTGCAGCTGGGCTTCGAGATCATGCTGGAGCCCTATCGCAGCTGGTTGCTGCAGCAGGACCTCGTGCCGATGTACGCCTACCAGAAGCAGCAGATGCAGATGCTGAACTGGCGCAGTCCCGGGCAACAGTGGATGCTCAAGGCGCCCGCCCACATGTGGGGCATCGATGCGATTCTCGAGGTGTTCCCGGACGCGCGTTTCGTCTGGTGCCACCGCGACCCGCAGAAAGTAGTGCCCTCCATCAACAGCATGAACAAGGTCGTCATGGGCATGTACGCCGGCGACTACAGTCACCTGGACCAGGGCGAGATCGGCCGGGCGGTCATGGAGTGGTACGCGATGTCGCTGGAGAAGGGCCTCGCCATGCGCGACAGGCTGCCGCCGGAGTTGTTCGTCGACTGCTCCCAGCGGCAGTTCGTGGAGGACCCGATGGGCGTGGTGCAGCGCGTCTACGACGCCTTCGACCTGCCGCTGTCAGAGGCGTCGCGCGCCGTGCTGCAATCCCACGTCGACGCCAACCCGAAAGGCAAACACGGCAAGCACGAGTACGACCTGGCGGAGTACGGGCTCACCGCCGAGATGATCGCCGAGCGCTTCGCGTTCTACACCGGCGACGAGCGCTGGCCGATTTCTGACTGACCCCCGGCAGGCCCGGAGGTAATATGCGCCACGGCCCTGCCCGGGCGACAAGCGCTCAAAGTACCGCGGTCTTGCCGGGCATGGGTATCGGGTAGTTGCCGTCGCCGTCGGGCATCGTGGGCGGCGCCACATCCCAGCCCAGCTCACCCGAATCCGGCACCAGGCGTTTTTTCGAGGCGAGTGCCTTGTCCCAGCTGATGCGCTTGCCGGAGTAGGTCGCCATGCGGCCCATAATGGCGGTCAGCGTACTCTTGGCGCCATACTCCGCGTTGTTGACCTGCTCCCCGGCGCGAATACTGGCGAACAGCCGGTCGTGTTCGGCCTGGAAAGGCGAGCTATCCAGCATGCCGCGGTGCTTGTACAGGGTCTTGCCGCTGCGGTCTGTCAGCACACCGTCGTTGCCGCCGCTGGTGAAAATGCTGCCGCCGGTCGCCTGGAAACGCTCCTCCACCATATTGACGCAGCCCTGCTGATGGCGGCACTGGCTGCTGATCACCGCGCCCGAGGCATAGGTATACTCGACGAAGTGGTGGTCGAAGATTTCACCGTGGTCCGGCCCGTTGCGCACCTGGCGCCCGCCCATACCCTGGGCGCTGACCGGATAATCGCCGATGAACCAGTTGGCCACGTCGATATTGTGAATGTGCTGTTCCAGGATGTGGTCACCGCAGAGCCAGTTGAAGTAGTACCAGTTGCGCATCTGGTACTCCATCTCCGTCTGGCCCTGTTCCCGCGGACGCACCCAGACGCCGCCCGAGTTCCAGTAGACCTGGCCGGAGAGAATCTCACCCACGGCGCCGTCGCCCAACCGCTGCTGCGTTTGCAGGTAGCAGTCCTGGTAGCGCCGCTGCAGGCCGACTACCACGCTGAGCTTGCGGGCCTGGGCGTCCCTGGCCGCCGCCAGTACGCGGCGTACGCCGTAGGCGTCGGTGGCCACCGGTTTTTCCATGAAGATATGCCTGTTGCGCGATACCGCGTACTCGAAGTGCTCAGGGCGGAAACCTGGTGGCGTGGCGAGAATGACCACGTCGGCCATGTCGATCGCCTTGCGGAAGGCGTCGAAGCCGGCGAAGGTGGTCTCCGGGGTGACCTTGACGCGCTTCTCGCCGAGCGCCTTCTCCAGCAACTGCGCGCACTTGCGCGCGTTGTCATCGAATGCGTCAGCGACAGCCACGAGGTCGACACCGGGGTCCGCCTTCATTGCCTGTACCGCGGCACCGGTGCCGCGCCCGCCGCAACCGACCACGGCCAGCTTCAGGGTATCGGAACCACCGGCGTAGGCCCCGGCGGCGGATGAGCCCGGCTCCGCGCAGCCGGCCAGCGATGCGGCCACGGCACCGCCGGCGAGCAGCGATGATTTTTCGACGAATTGCCTGCGATTGAGCTGTTGTGGCGAGTTGTTATCGTTGTCCTGCATGGTGAATCTCCGGGAGTTGAACAAGATGTTCCGAGTGCGGCAGTTGCCGACAGGTTCGTGTCAGCCGCTTGTGCTGTCTGCGGCGCCGAACCGTTCCGGTTTAAAATTAGCTGCTATTGCGCCTATCATGCAACGTTATTGACCCGGCGGTGACAGGATCGACGCCCAGATGACCCAACGCCCATTGCACCCTTCCAACCCCTGGCCGCAGGGCGCGAGAGCGTTAGCGGTGCTGCTTTTGTTGCTGTTCCTGGCCGGTTGCCGCGCCGGGGAGGTGACGGTCGAGCGCCACGCACACACCAAGGGCCCCGGGGCTGCGGCACGGGTACTGTTCATCGCGGGACCGGACAGCCACGGTCCGCTGGCCCATGAGCACGAAGCCGGCACGCGGCTGTTGTCCAGCGCCCTGCGCCAGCGTCGGCCTGATCTCGAGACGATCGAGGTCTACGGTGGCTGGCCCGAGGACGAGACCGTGTTCGAGGGCATCGACGCAGTGGTGATGTACTGTGATGGCGGCAGGGGCCACCTGATCAACGATCACCTGCAGACCTTTGGCCGGCTGCTGGATGCCGGCGTCGGTGTGACAGCGCTGCACTACTGCGTGGAGGTACCGAAGGGCGGCGATGAGGCCGCCAACCTGCTGCGGGCCATCGGTGGCTATTTCGAGACGCACTGGTCGGTAAATCCCCACTGGGAGGCGGATTTCGCCTCGCTTCCCCCGCACCCAATCGCCGCCGGCATCAGTCCCTTCAAGATGCTGGACGAGTGGTACTTCAACATGCGCTTCCTGGACAAAGGGGTGACCCCCGTGCTCAGCGCGGTGGCGCCGGCACACACCATGGAACGGCGCAATGGCCCCCACAGCGGCAACGAGGCGGTGCGCAAGCTGGTGGCGGCGGGAGTACCGCAGGTGGTGGCGTGGGCCTTTGAGCGTCCGGGAGGCGGCCGCGGCTTCGGCTACACCGGGGGGCACTTCCACCACAACTGGCAGGATGACAACGCCCGCGAACTGGTGCTGAACGCCATCGAGTGGACGACGGCGAAATAGCGGGGTATCGCTGCGACCGGCTGGGCGCCCGCCGTCCAGCGCGCTCACAGCGTTTCCACGGTCCCCTTGAGGCGGCTGCGCTCCGCCGCCAGCGCCATGGCGTGGCTTTCGATCGAGGCGTCGATGGTGGTCGTCAGGCCGCTGCTATCGCCTGTCGAGATCGCCCGCACCCAGTCGTAGACCAGGCCAAAATCACCACCGCCGTGTCCCGAGTCGCTATTCGGTGGCTGCCAGCGTGTCTTCTCGCCCGTGCGGAAGTCGGTGTGTTCCATCTCCCCCATGTCGCCGACGATATCGCCCATGCTGCCCATGATGCGCGTGCGGCGCCCGTGGTAGGAGGTGAACGCCTCCATGGCGAAACTGGCGGTCACGCTGTCCTCGAACTGGATGTTGGCGACATAGTGATCGGGCTGGTCGTTGTCCGTGCGGTAGACGCAGCGGCCGTAGTTCGTCGTCGCCAGCAGTTCCTTCTTGGCGGCGAGCTGCACCGGGCTGGCGCCGCTGGCGAATTGTGTCAGGCGCTGCTGCCAGCCGGCGCCGAACAGCGCGGCCAGCTCGGCGCTTAATGCGCCGTCGGCCTCGACCAGCGACAGCGCGCCGGCGGGGCTGCCGGCCTTGCCGAGCGCCGCTGCCAGCCTGCCGATGACCTGGGGATTCTCATCGAGGATGCGCTGTGTGCCTTCGCGCTCCTCGTCCCTGGGCAGGTCGAAGACGTAGGACCAGCGGTCGGACTCCAGGTAGAGTTTGACGGCGGAGTAGGGGCAGTCCCGCTCTACCTTGCAGCCATCGGCGCAGCGCGCGGTACTGCCGCGCGGCGCGTTGGCGCGTCGAAACCACTTCAGGTCGCCGAAGGCGCTGATCCTCTCGCAGCGCCTGCCGGCGAGCCAGTGCAGGATGTCGAGGTCGTGACAGGACTTGCCCAGGATGATGGGCGTGGAGGCCCTGGAGTCGTGCCAGTTGCCGCGCACGTAGGAGTGCGCCATGTGCTCGTGCTGGATCGGCTCCAGGTGCTGTATGGAGACCAGTTCGCCCACGGCGCCGACATCGACCAGCCGTTTGAGCTCGCGGAAGTAGGGCGTGTAGCGCAGCACGTGGCAGACGGCGACGATGCGGCCGCTCTCGCCGGTGAGTTCCCTGATCTCGAGACATTCCTCGAGGGAGGGCGATACCGGTTTTTCGAGCAGCACGTGGTAACCGGCGCGCAGGGCGGCCATGGCCGGCCCTTGGTGCAGATCGTCGGGCGTGCTGATGATGACGGCGTCGGCGAATTTCGGCCTGTCGAACACATGCTCCCAGGTCACGAAACTGTTGGCCGGGGCTATGTCGTGCCGGGCCATGTAGCGCTCGTTGCGTACGGCGACGGGCTCGGCCACGCCGACGATGTCGAGCTGGTGGGGATACTTCCCGGCATAGCCGCCGTAGACATTGCCGCGGTTGCCTGCGCCGAGGGTGATGGCGGTCACCGGCTGCGCTGGTGCGAAATCCGCGCGCGACAGCGTGGCCGAACGCTCGGCGGCGCGCAGCTCCTCCACCAGCGACAGCAGCGCTAGCGAGGATAGGCCGGCAACGGCGCCCTTGAGTAACTGCCGTCTGTCGATATCACTCATGCGTTGCTCTCCTGCAGCAGGGCCGTCTTGTGGGCCGGCAGCGGCCGGGACTTGTTATACTGGCGTTCCCCGCGACCATAATAAACAATCAGGGACCCGCAATGCATCTGCAGTGGATAGACGGCGCGATCATTGCCGCTTTCATCGGCCTGTCACTGGTTGTCGGGATCTATGTCAGCAGGCGTGCCGGGGCCAGCACCCAGTCCTATTTCCTCTCAGGGCGCAACATGCCATGGTGGCTGCTGGGCACGTCGATGGTGGCGACCACCTTTTCGACGGACACACCCAACCTTGTCACGGATATCGTGCGCACCAGTGGCGTCGCCGGCAACTGGGTATGGTGGGCCTTCCTGCTGACGGGCATGCTGACCACGTTCATCTACGCGCGCCTGTGGCGTCGCTCCGGGGTGCTCACCGATCTCGAATTCTACGAAATACGCTACAGCGGGCGCGCCGCAGGGTTCCTGCGAGGGTTTCGCGCGCTTTACCTCGGCGTGTTCTTCAACATCATGGTAATGGCTTCCGTGACGCTCGCAGCGATCAAGATCGGCGCGGTGATGCTCGGCCTGACACCGCTGCAGACGGTGCTGATCGCGGGCGTCGCCACGGCGATCTTCAGCGCGGCGGGCGGCTTCATCGGCGTGGTGCTCACCGATCTTATCCTCTTCCTGCTGAGTATGACCGGGGCGGTCGCCGCCGCAGTCGTCGCGGTGAATCATCCCGAGGTGGGTGGGCTGGGTGCGTTGCTCGCGCACCCCGCACTGGAAGGCAAGCTCTCTGTCCTGCCGGATTTCAGCAACACCGAGATGGCGCTGGCGGTCTTCATCATACCGCTGGCGGTGCAGTGGTGGAGCGTCTGGTACCCCGGTTCGGAACCCGGCGGAGGTGGTTACGTGGCCCAGCGGATGCTGGCGGCCAGGGACGAGAACAACGCCATGGCCGCCGTGTTGCTGTTCCAGTTCGCCCATTACGCCCTGCGGCCCTGGCCCTGGATACTCGTGGCGCTGGCATCGCTTGTGGTATTTCCGGACCTCGCCTCGCTGCAGGCGGCGTTTCCCGACCTGCAGCAGAGCGTCGTTCGGCACGACCTTGCCTACCCGGCGATGCTGACCTTCCTGCCCGCGGGCCTGCTGGGCCTGGTGCTGGCCTCGCTGATATCCGCCTATATGTCGACCATGTCCACCCAGGTCAACTGGGGGGCCTCCTACGTCGTGAACGATTTTTACCGCCGCTTCCTGAAACCCGACGCTTCCGAGCGCGAGCTGGTGCGGGCGGGACGGCTGACCACGATCCTACTCATGGTTGCTGCGTGCACCTTCGCGCTGTACCTGGAGAACGCGCTGCAGGCGTTCAGTATCCTGCTGACTGTCGGCGCGGGCACCGGCCTGCTGTTCATACTGCGCTGGTTCTGGTGGCGCATCAACGCCTGGAGCGAGATCTCGGCCATG
>JAWVYG010000055.1:0-9120 GCA_033722815.1 Halioglobus sp. | reverse complement strand
GCCGACGAGGTGATCAACGGCTTCGGCCGCACGGGCAACCTGTTCGGTTGCGACACGGTGAACATCCGCGAACCCGACCAGATGACGTTTGCCAAGCAACTGTCCTCCGCGTACTACCCGATCAGCGCCGCGCTGATTCGCGGCGACATGTACGAGGCCATGGTGGCGCCCAGCAACGAGGTCGGCATCTTCGGCCACGGCTATACCTATTCCGGCCACCCGGCGGGCTGCGCGGCGGCGCTGAAGACACTGGAGATCTACGAGCGCGACAGCCTCTACGCGCACGCGGCGGAAATAGGCACCTACTTGCAGGAAAAACTGGCGCAGCTTGCGGCCCACGAACGCGTTGGCGAGGTGCGTGGAGCGGGACTGATCGCGGCGGTCGAACTGGTCACCGACAGCGAATCGCACGCGCCGGATATCGAGCTGGCCAAACGGGCGACACTACAGTGCCAGCACAACGGCCTGCTGGTGCGCAACGTCGCCGGCAACACCCTCGCGATGTGCCCCCCGCTGATCATCACGCGGGCGCAGGTCGATGAGATGGTGGACAAGCTGGGCCGCGCCATCCAACAGGTGGCATGAGCAGGCATGAACGTGCCCGCCGCCATGGTCCACTGTAAACTCAAGCCCAGTCCCATAAACCGCAAATAATCAGGATTTACCCGTGAAGGATCTGGCACCCCAGGTGTACCGCCAACGACTGCTGATCGAGGCGATCTACGAGATCGATGTGCAGGAAGAGACCATCCACCGTTTTTTCGACGCCCTGGTAGCGGGGCTGCGGGTGACTGCCGCCGGCGACGCCGTGGTCAACTCCTCCCTCGGCATGGGCAAGCCGGAGAACCAGGGCATCGAGGCGTTCCTGCCGCTGATCGAGTCCGGCGTCGCCGTGTACACCTGGCAGTCGTCGCGGTTCCTGTCGATTATCCTCTACACCTGCCGGGCCTTCGAGCAGGAGACGGCGCTGGACCTCGTGCGCGAGTTCTTCCAGGCCTCCGCGCTGGAGTTCAAGGCCTTCTGAATTGTAGCGGTGCAGGTCGTGCGCGCGTATCAGCGCGCGCCGGGGCGGAGGATCATGATGTGTTGCAGCGGCAGCTCGTCGAGCACCGTATCGAGCGCCAGGCCCACCGCCGCCATTTCGAGGGTCGCCTGTTGCACGGTCATCTTGTGCAGTGGCTTGATCGGCACTGCAGGGTCTTCGCCGCGGTACTCCACCAGCACCACGCGGCCGCGCTCGCTGAGGCTCTGCACCACCGCCTGCATGACCTCCCGCGGATGGGAAAACTCGTGGTAGGCGTCGACCAGCAGAACGAGATCGACTTCACCCGCCGGCAGCTTCGGGTCCGTCACGGAGGCGAGGACGGTCTCTATGTTGTTCACGCCCTCTTCCCGCGCCCGCCGCTCGATGATGGCGAGCATTTGCGGCTGGATATCGACCGCCAGCACGCGCCCGGAGGCTCCCACCGAGCGGGCCATGGGCAGGGAGAAATAGCCGGTACCGGCCCCGATATCCGCGGCGACGTCGCCGGGCTGCAGGTCCAGCGCGGCCAGCAGCAGGTCGGTGCGCTCTTCCCGTTCGCGGGACGACCTCTCCAGCCATCCCGCACCGAGGTGACCCATGACGTGGGAGATTTCCCGGCCCATGTAGAACTTGCCGATACCGTCGCGGCTCGCCCTGCCCTCGACGTAAACGTCCTGGGCCGCGAGCCCAGGAGCCAGCAGCATGAACGCCAGCAGCGAGCGCCGCAGTGCGGCCAGCAGCGTGCGACGAGGCACCCGGGCCCGACCGCGACGCGAGGAAAGCGGGTTTGGCAGGGGCGCTTGTTGCGGGTAGTTGACCGGGTACATGGGCTGTGGGTCCTGGGTGGCCTCTCCCGTGTTTACGCCCGCCGGCGCGACAGGGATCAATCCCCCGTTATGTGCCTGGCAGCGGGTGGGTCGTCCCCTGCATGCTGCAAGCCGGCGGCCTCTGCGCGCCGGGCGATCGCCGCGGCCAGGCCGCGAAAGATGAACCGGTGCACCGGCACCAGCGCCCACCAGTAGAGCAGGCCCCAGACACCCTGGGGGTGCCAGTAAGCCGTGACGATCACCCGGGTTTCTTGGTCGGCCAGCGGCTGGATGTCGAACTCGAGCACGCCCGAGCCGGGCGCACGCATCCCGAAATGCAGGGTGAGACGGCGCTCGGGCACCAGCGCGATCACCGTCCAGTGATCGATGGCGTCGCCCAGGCGCAGCTCCTGCGGATGGCGGCGTCCGCGCCCGAGCCCGGGACCGCCCACACACCAGTCGATGACCTCGCGCAGCGTCCACAGCGCGTTCATATAGTAGTAGCGATTGTCACCGCCGATCGCCGTTACCTGCCGCCACAACGCGCCGGGAGACGCCGTGCTGGTCGCACTGCCGCTTGCCCGCTTGGCGTAGAACGCCACGTCGTGGCGAAAGTCGCGGGCATCGAAGGCCCCCTCGCACCAACGCGCCGCGAGGGTGTGATCGCGCTCGGCCGCAAAGGCCGCGTCGATCGCGTCGCGCACACCCAGCAGTTCCCGTGGCACCAGTGCTCGCAGGGCGGCATCATCGGCGCGGAAGTTGTGGTGCAAACCCCCTATCAGCGCCCTGGCGATATTCGTCGGCACCGCGGTCGTCAATCCGAGCCAGTAGGACGACAGGGTCGGCGTGAGCAGCGGTACGGGCAGGATCAGTGGCGGCCGCCTGCCCACGGCGTGTGCGATGTGGCGCATCATGTCCTGGTAGGTACAGGTTTCCGGGCCGCCGGCATCGTAGATCTCCCCCGCCGCCTCCTCGACGAGGGCGATCCGCTCCAGGTAGACGAGCAGGTCATGCAGTGCGATGGGCGGGGATTCGGTACGCACCCAGCGCGGGGTGATCATGACGGGCAGGTTCAATACCAGGTCGCGCATGACCTCGAAGGCCGCCGAACCCGGGCCGATAATGATCCCGGCCCTGATCTCCGTAACCGGTACCGCACCGCGCCTGAGCACATCGCCCGTCTCCCGGCGTGAGTCGATGTGGGTCCCGGCCTGCAATCCCGGCACCAGCCCCCCCAGGTAGACAACGCGACGAATACCCGCTGCCGCGGCGGCTGCGGCGAAGTTTTCCGCCGCGCGCAGGTCGATGCGGTCGAAGCCGGGCCCGGCGGCCATCGAGTGCACCAGGTAGAAGGCGACGTCGATACCGCGCATCACCGGCGGCAGTGACTCAGGCACGAGCGCGTCCGCCTGCGCCAGCTCCGCGCCGGGCCACGCGCGGGCCTCCAGCACGTCCAGGTTGCGCGCGCAGGCGCGCACCTTCCACCCCGATCGCCACAGGTGGGGTACGAGATTGCTGCCTATATAACCACTGGCCCCGAAGACCAGCGCTGTCGCCACAGGTGTCATGGCTATTGATACGTCACTCCGTGCAAGCCCGGATCGAAAGGTGGCCACTGGCTGCCGGCCAATGATTAACGGCACGACTACTCATCCAGCCGTGAATGCCCGGCGTAAGGCAACATGACGGTGCACTCACGGCAGCATTAACCGCCGCCACGCCATTGTACCGCTGCAGTCCGTTCACGGTCTTTCCGGACGTCGCCGGTGGCAGGGACAAGACGGTGGCGCTGACCTTGCAGGCGGCCCCGCCGGGGCCGCGGCAGGAGAAAAAACTGGAGCGTCGCCGGCACGCAACCTACTATTGTCAGGCAAGGGCACACACACCCCGCAGCCGTGCTGCGTCATGTGCACCTTGGCACGCCATGCGCCGGCATATCCGGCGTCCGTCAAACCCGGTAGCTGCAGGATCGCAGCAGCGTCAGGACCCACTACTATGACACCCAGCATCGAAGCATTCGCCGGCGCGCCGGAGCCCGCCGCCATCGTGACAGGCTCGCCGGATCGGTCGCCCTGCCAGGTTGCCGTCAGGCGGGATGTGCAGCGCCAACCGTCGGTGGCGCACTGACCATGGCGGAGCAAAACGACAAGCCGCTGCTGCACCAGTACCGCGTATCGCCGTTCGCCGCCAAGGTGCGCCGCTGCCTGTACTACAAGGGTGTGGATTTCGACGTCGTGGACTACGGCCTGACCGGCATGCGCAAAATCAGGAAACTCAACCCGCGCGCCAAGGCGCCGATCCTCGAGCACCGCGGCAGGCTGATTCCCGACAGCACCGACATCGTGCGCTACCTGGATGTGACCTACCCCGACAAGCCGGTTATTCCAGCGAGCGACGCCGACGCGGCGCTGGCCCATGTGCTGGAGGACTGGGCGGACGAGAGCCTGTATTTCTACGACCTCACCATGCGCAGCTGGCCCAACAATGCCACCCTGCTGGCCGACGACCTGGTGATGTCCGATACCGGCATTGCCAAACGCTTCTTCCACCGCATCATTCCGGGCGCCCTGGCGAAGCAGGCCCATGGCCAGGGCACCGGGCGCAAGGAGCGCGCGGCGGTGTGCGAGGACGCCGAACGTCACTTCCAGGCGATCGACACCCTGGTCACCGAGTCAGGCTGGCTCGCGGGTGGGCAACTCTCCATCGCGGACATTGCCGTGGCCAGCATGTGCACGGTGCTGGAGCGCGCAGAGGAAGCGAAGGCCAGCATGGAGAACTACCCCACGCTGATGGCGTGGCGCGAGCGGGTGGATGCGCAGACGCTGCCGGAGGGTACGCCGGGTGACCAGAGAGCGCTGGTCTAGGTGTCAGTCGCCGGGGCATACCCCGGGGAAAGTACCCGGTTGACCCGCGGCGACTTACGCTGCGCTTATCCGCCAGGCGCGCAAAGCGCCTGGCAAATCAATCGTGTATCAATGCCCAGGCGTTAGCACTAGAAATCGTAGCTCACCTCCACGCCGTAGTGGCGACCGCGGCCCCAGTTGCGAAAGCCGCCGCCAAAGGGGTCGGGGAAAGCCGTGAACGTGATCAGGTATTCCTCGTCGTCGCAGTTATCGCAGAAGGCACGGATGCGCGTACTGCCATCGGGCAGGTCCCACCACGCCGCCAGGTTGAGCAGCCCGTAGCCTTCCTGGAAGGCCACTTCACTGTTGGCAAAGTTGAAGTACTGGTCGTCGCGCCAGGCGTAGCGCGCGTTCAGCGACAGCGTTCCCCAATCGGAAAATTCCGTCACGTGGGTCACGCTCGCGGTATAGGCGTGCTCGGGCGCCGCCGGCATGGTGTTGCCGCTGAAGTCGTTGCCGACACTGTCGAACTCGTCGAACTCGGCGTCCAGGTACGCGTAGCGCAGGTCAAGGGTCAGGGCGTCGGTCGGCAGCACCTGTAACTCGACCTCCACCCCGGTCATCTCACTCTGCGCCGCATTCTGGGTCAGCGCCGCGGGGGCGTCGTTGACCAGGATGATGGACTGCACCTGCTGGTCCGTGAAGTCGTAATAGAAGGCGGTAGCATTGAACTGCAGCCGCTGGTCCCACATGCGACTCTTCAGGCCGACCTCGTAGTTGGTAAGCTCCTCCTCGTCGAAGGAATCCAGGGCAACCTGCGGTTCCCCAACGGCGTACTGCACGCCACCGCTCTTGTAGCCGGTGCTGTAGGTGGCGTACACCATCACGTCTTCACTGACGTGGTAATCCACAGTGACCTTTGGATCAAGCGAATCGAACTCCAGTTCATCACCCACCTTGAAAGGCATCGGTATCGGCGGCAAGGGGCTCTGCGAGAATGCCTCGTACTCGAAGTCTTTCTTGTCTTCGGTGTAACGCAGGCCGAGCGTCAGGTTGAGGTCATCTGTGAGGGCGTAAGTTGCCTGCCCGTAAACGGCATAGCTATCCGTTTCCACGGCGACATTGAACGCTGTCACGTCGTCCCCTCCCCCGGGCGGCGGGAAGTAGAGGATGGAATCGGGAGTCGCAGGAAAGGCGTCGTAGCGCTCCGCGTCGTCAGTGAAGTAGTAGATACCGGCCACCCAGGTCAGGCGGTCATCGAACGTGCCGGCACCCCCTGCCACCGACGACAGGCGGAACTCCTGGCTGAGTTGATCGGACGCCTGCTCGATGACCTGCGACCAGGGATCGAGCTCCGTGGTGTCGAAATCGCGGGTCTCGTCATACTCCTCGTCGTTATAGCTGGTGATCGACAGGAAATCGAAACTGTCACCGCTGTATTTGGCCTTGAAAGAAAGCTGCAGCGTTTCCTGGTCAATGAAGCCGGGGCGCGAATACGCGTTGGAGTAGCGATCGCGCTGGCTCGCTTCCACGACGCCGGGTACCCGTGGATCGGCGGGGGAAACCAGCAGCACGCCATACACGTCACCGGGCACATGATCCGACAGGGATGCATCGGACTCTATGTTCGAATAGTCCCCTATCAGTGTCAGGTCCCATTCATCGTTCGGCGTGCCGAGCAGGGAGACGCGGGCAATCTTGTTCTCGTCGTTGGTGTCCTTGCCTGAAACCGTGTCCTCGAACACCCCGTCGATGTCGCGGGTCGCCAGGCTGAGTCGCCCGGCGAGAGCGTCCTCGACAATGGGGCCGGAGATGCTGCCGCCGACCTCATAGAAGCCGTCGTTACCGGCGGCCACCTTGATCCTGCCCTCCATTTCCTCGCCTGGCCGGCGCGTAATGATATTGATGGCGCCGCCGATCGTGTTGCGGCCGTAAAGCGTACCCTGCGGCCCTTTCAGTACCTCGACGCGCTCCACGTCCATGATGCCGTTCAGCACGGAGCTAAAGCGGGCGTTGTAAATCTCGTCGACGAACAGGCCGATAGAGCCGTCGGTGCCGACATCGAACTTGCGCGTGCCGATGCCGCGAATCGACACGTAGGGACGCACCTTGTTCTCACCGCCGATTTCCAGCGCGGGTACGGCCTCCTGCAGGCCGGCGATATCGCGCCACCCCGCTTCTTCGATGGTGGCGCCGCCGAAGGCGGATACCGCGGCGGGCACTTCCTGCAGGCTCTGTTCGCGCTTCTGCGCGGTTACCAGGGTCTCTTCCAGCACCCTGCCGCCCGCGGACTGGGCCGCGACCTGGCCGGACATGGCCACGGTTACGGCGCAGGCCAGCGTGGAAAGAGCGAGGGGTTTCGTTTTAGTGGTCATTGGGGCAGTCCTCTCGGTATCATTTAGTTATTGACTGACTACAGTCACAAATGATAATGTTCACTTATGAATGAAGTCAAGTGCTAATTATCCATTGCGGAGGAGGCACCCATGCCCACCTATGACATCGCCGTGATCGGCCTCGGGCCGGCCGGCTGCACAGCCGCCTACATGTTTGCCGCATCGGGCCTGAAAGTCGTCGCCATAGAAAAAGGAGAAGCGGTCTACCCACTGCCCCGTGCCGTTGCCATGGACGGGGAGATCATCCGCGGCTTCCAGCGCTTCGGCCGCGGGGCAGAGATTTTCGGCCTGATGCAGCCACCGCGGCAGGGTACGCGGCTCGGCTTTGCCAATGCCGACCGGGAGTGGATGTTCGGCGAGGAGTTGGCGGACTTCGGCAACAACGGCTGGCCGCCCATGAACGGCCTGGACCAGCCGGAGGTGGAACAACACCTGCGCGACCTGGCACTGGCCGAGGACAACGTCACCGCGCACGTCGGCCACACTGTAACCAGCGTCGCCAATACCGCCAGCGGCGTCAGCATTACCGCCGTCAGCGGTGACGGCACAGAAGTCGATATCGACGCACGCTACGTGCTCGGCTGTGACGGCGCCTCCAGCTTCGTGCGCAAGCAACTGGGCATCGGCTGGCGCGACCTCGGCTATGACCACGACTGGCTGGTGGTCGACGTCGTGATAAAGGAAGGCCATACATTGGGGGAAGACACCATACAGGTCTGCGACCCCGACCGCATAGTGACCTACGTGTGCCCCAAAGACCCTTACCGCCGCTGGGAATTCAAGCTCAATGACGGGGAAACCGCGGAAGAAATGCTGCGCGAGGAAACCATCCATCGACTCATCGAGTCCTGGACCCCGGCAGGTACCTACGAACTGCGGCGAGCCGCGGTCTACCAGTTTCACGCCGCCACCGCGGAAACCTGGCGCGTTGGCAATATCTTTATCGCCGGTGACGCGGCCCACCAGACCCCGCCCTTCCTCGGCCAGGGCATGAACGCGGGCATGCGCGATGTCATCAACCTGGCGTGGAAGTTTCCCCTGGTGTTTTCCGGTCTCGCCGACGACGCGCTGCTCGACACCTACTTCGACGAGCGCGAGGCCCACGCCCACGACCTGGTGGACTGGGCAGTGGCGGTCGGGCAATTGATGGATCACCTGACAGAGTGCGAACGGGCGCGGCGGGAGGGGCGTGAAGCGCCGCAGGAGCCGCGCCCCCTGCAGTCCTCCGCCTACGGCCAGGGCCGCGAACAACCGCCGCTGCGTGCCGGCGCACTCATCGTCGAGCAGGTCAGCGACACCGGCTCCACCGGATACCTCTTCCGTCAACCCGTGGTGAAGAATACCGACGGGCGTGAATTCCACCTGGACGAGCTGTTGGGCTCGGGCTTTGCGGTTGTCGGCAAGACGGCAGATGCCCTGGCCATGTCCGAGGAATCACGTGCGGTGATAGACATCCTGGGCGGCAGGCTGGTGACGCTGGAGGGCCTGGAAGCGGTTCGCGGCGACTTTGATGCACTGTTTGCGGCGAGCGATGCTGCCATCGTGCGCCCGGACCGCATCGTATTCGGCCACACCACGGCCGACGTAACGCTGGACCAACTGATCGATACGCTGGCGGCCAAACTGGTTCTGAACGACACTATGGCCGGGCAACAACGGGCGGAAGCGCGATAACTGCTAGTTAATAATGGACATTGCCCGGACAGGACCGGGGGGAGAAAAACGATGCAACTGAAATGGTCACACGCCGTACTCTTCGCACGCGACGAACAGAAGATGCTCGACTTCTATACGGAGGTACTCGGGTTTCGCGTGACGGATCGCGGCCCACTGGTGGAGGGCACACCGGACGTCATCTTTATGAGCCAGGACCCGGCAGAGCACCACCAGCTGGGCCTGTGCGCCCTTCGCGAGGGCGACGCACCCCCGAACACCGTGCACCACTTCGCTTTCAGGGTGGCGAATTTCGAGGATGTGCGCGACCTGAAACACACGCTGGATCCCATGGAGGGCATCGAGATCACGCCACTGTCGCACGGCAATGCCCTGTC
>JAWVYG010000054.1:0-9219 GCA_033722815.1 Halioglobus sp. | reverse complement strand
GCGCCAACCAGAAGGTGGTCAACATCCAGTTGCAGCCCCGCTTCCGGGCCACCACGCTGCGGGCGGGCGCGGATACGCCGAAGGATGCCGGCGGCGAATTGCTGCGCGGGAACGGCGACTACCTGCGGCTGCGTGAGGACCAACGGCTCAGCTTCGACCTGCAGGCCGAATCGCAGGACGAGATCCTGGAATCCGACCGCTCCGTACCCGCGCGCACCCGGGGCAGGCCAGTGAGCCTCGCGGGCAACCTGCGTTCGCCGGGTGGCGGCCAGATCGACCCGGCGCTCTCTGCGCTGGCAAGCACGAACGTAACGGCGACCACGCTGCCGGGCGATGCGGACAACGGCGCGCTGGCACTGGAAGACCTGCTGCCATTCGCCAACAACCCGGTGCGCACGGACACGCAGCCGTATCGCTCGCTGAGGCCGCGCCGCCGCTACCTGAGCGGCGGCGGCAGTTACAGCCACCCGCTGGGGGAGCGCATGCTGGCAACGCTCTCCGCGAGTTACGAGAGGACGCGGGAGAAATCCTACCTGGGACTGCCCGCCTACACACTGGTGGTGCCCGCCGACAACCCGTTCTCGCCCTTCTCCCGCGCCGTGGAGCTGAATCGCTACAGCCTGGCGTCGGGTCCGCTGGAGCGCGATACGAACACGGACGCCTGGGAGTTTTCCGGCAGCCTCACCGCCGCGCGCGGGGGCTGGAGCTGGTCGTGGCTGAACAATGTACGACTCGCGGATACGGATACCAGCACCGATCGCAGGCTGGCCGTGGGCCCGCTGCCGGACGGCAGCAATCCGTTCGGCAACATCGATGACGCGCTGCGCCTGCGCGCCGACGCGCAGAACAGCGAAACCCGCGACTACGAAACCCGCCTGCTGGCCAACGGCACGTTCGGGCAGCTGGCCCACGGACCCGTATCGGCGGCGCTCACCGGCGCCTTCACCCGCAACGAGTTGCGCAACGACTCCAGCAATGACACGGGACCGAACAACAACAGCCTGAACCGCAACGTGTCGCAACTGCGCGCGAGTTTCGACATGCCGTTGTTCGACGATGCGTCCAGGGGCCTCATCAACGCCAACCTCAATGCCGAGGCCTCCCACTACAGCGATTTCGACCAGATCAGCGTACTCGGCGCCGGCATGAGCTGGGAGCCGAACAAAACGTGGCGCTTCATACTGTCCTACTCACGCGAAGAGAGCGCGCCAACCATCGGGCAACTGGGCGACCCCCTCCTGCTGACCCAGAACCAGAGCGTCTACGACTTCGTCAACGATGTCTCGGTACTGGCCACGCGCGTCAGCGGCGGCAACCCGGATCTGCAGACCGCAGAAGAGAACGCGTGGCGCGTCGGGCTTCGTATACGACTTCCCAGCGCACACGACCTGTCGTTGAAGGCCGACTGGATCAACAGCGAGACCGACCTGCCGATCGACAGCTTCCCATCGCCCAGCGCCGAGATCGAGGCGGCGTTTCCACAGCGCTTCATCCGCAACGACGCCGGCGACCTCGTCGCCTGGGACACAAGGCCCATCAATCTCTTTTCGCAGCAGACCAGGGAGTTCAAGTGGCGGTTGCGTTATGCGCGCACGATCACCAGCGCCCCCGGGGCCGAGCCCGCCGCGGCGCGGCAGCAATCCGCGCGGCGCGCGCTGCGCAAGACACGGCGCGGTTCGCGCAAGGGGCGCATCTCCTTTTCGCTACACCACACGTGGACTCTGCAGGATGAGCTGAAGATTGCCGCCGGCCTGCCGGCGGTCGACTACGTGGGTCGCACCACCAACGGCAGTCGCGGCGGCTCCGAGCACGAGATCAACGTGCGGGCCGCCTACTTCCACAAGGGCCGGGGGCTGCGCATCAACGCCGGGTGGCAGGACGCCATTACCTCGCTGCCCGAGGCCGACGGCAGTATCGACCTGCGCCAGTCGGACCTCGTCACAGTCGACGTCAAGGCGTTCTACCTCCCCCCGCCCGGCGGTGCGCTGGTGCGGAAACTGCCCTGGCTCGAGGGCGGCCGGTTGAGCCTGGAGGTCGACAACCTGTTCGACAAGAAGCCCAGGGTGCGCGACCGTGACGGCGCGGTGCCGGCGGGCGGCTCGGGCGATGAACTCGACCCCCTCGGGCGCACGATCAAGCTGGAGCTGCGCAAACTGTTCCGATAAATGCGACGATCGCCAACCGAGGCTCCTGCAACAGGTTGCTAGGCCGCCCGGTAGTCCCGCTTGCCCGGAACATAGGTGGCGACGCGGGGTGCACGCACCAGGTAGGCGCAGAAGTCGGTGAGGTGGCGCTGCTGCGATGCGCGCTCGAGCAGCCGGCAGATCTCCTGCGCCGTATCGCTGTGCGTGATGCAGCGCAGGCTGGCGTACTCCTCGGCGAGGTGCGCCAGCGCAGTGGGGTCCTTGTCCTGGCCCTTGCTGTAGCGCGCGTAGTTGAAGTTCAGTCCCGGCGCGCCGGCCTCGAGCATGAGGTCCATCAGCGCCGACGCATCCTCGCGATGACAGATCGCCGACAGGCAGACCTGGTTGTTCAGGGTAACGACCGGTGACAGGTTCGGCAGGCCCGCGGCACGCCCGTTGCCCACCGCGTCGAACACGCTGGAGTCGCGCCAGTGACTGTGCCCGGCCAGGTGATCGATGGCGCTGATCACCTGCTGCATGCTGGCGGCGTGGTGATGGTGTGATGTGCGGCTGCGCAGGTTGAATATACCCTTGGCGATGGGGAGGCTGTACATGAAGCCGCGCCCCGGCAGGTGCACGCTGCCGGCATCGGCCATGGCGTCGAAGATGCCGTCGGTGTCCTCCTCCTCGGCAATGACCGTCAGCACTTCCTTCTCGTGCTCCTTGGTAATGCGCAGCCAGCCCAGGCGGTCGCGCAGGCCGCGGCCCTCGCTGTAGTAGATAATCGGGCCGTGTGCACCGGCGTTGATCGCGGCCTTGCAGACCCGCTCGGAATCCTGGTGACCGATGATGCAGTGGATCGCGCTCAGGTTCTCCGGCAGCCTGACCGGCTCACTGTCGTCGGAGGTCAGCCAGTCCACCTGCCAGGCCTTGAAATCGGAGCCGAAGAAAGCCTGCATACACGGCGTGGAGTAGATCGCGCCCGTGGATTGCTTGTCGAGGTTCGCGGCCTGGATGACGGTGCGCTCCACCGCGTCGACCTCGCTGCTCGGGGCGAGCAGCTGCAGCATGGTTTTTGCCGGGCTGATGGGGGGCACCCAGCGCTTCCACCACTGGTCCTGCAGCAGCGTTCCGCGCGCGTCCCAGCTCAATACGCCAGCGTCGAGCTTGTCGCGCAGGGCCTCGGTCGCGTCTGCCGCCGAGTCGCGCGGCAGGATGGCGGTCACGACTGACGATGCGTGGGTTACCCTGGTCATGAGGCCAACTCCTCTAACGGTGACAGTGTTGCCTGCGGCGCTTCCGCCTCCAGGCGCCGCTGGCGTTGCGTATACAGCCCCACGGTGAGCACGGTCAGGATCGGGCCCACCGAGGCCAGCGCCAGGATGCCGAAGCCATCACTGACGCCGGGCACGTTGGCGCCGACGCCAAGGCCCATGGCGAGTACCAGTGGCACGGTGATCGGCCCGGTGGTCACGCCGGCGCTGTCCCAGCTGAAATTCACGAAGTCGTGGGGTGCCTTGACCGTCAGCACCAGCACCAGCAGGTACGGCGGCAGCAGCAGCCAGAACAGCGGCAGGTTGTAGGCGATTTTCATGATGCCCGCGGCGATGCCCATGCCGACGCCCAGCGCGACGCTCTGCATCAGCAGCTTCTTGCGGAAGGCGCCGACCGTGAGCCGCTCCACCGTCTCGCCCAGCGCGTTGAGGGCCGGTTCCGCCAGCGTGGCGCCGTAGCCGAGGAAGAAGGCGAAGCCGATCGCCATGATCTTGCCGCCGTGATCGGTGAACAGCGGGCCCTCGATGTTATCCAGCCCCCAGGGCACGATCTCCGCGAAGGCGATCGGTACGTTGCTGCCCAGCTGCGCGCCCAGCGGCGTCAGGCCGATGGCGATACCCAGCCCGAACAGCGCCATGCCGATAAAGGCGAAGGTGATGCCCACGCCGACGTCGTTCTGCGGGTCGAGATTCTGCTTGAGTACCATGCGCAATACGAGGTCGAGGAAATTACACAGCGGGATGATCGCGCGCAGGGCGTCGAGCAGCGCGCTCTTCCAGCGCGCCATCATCGGCACGCTGTCGTCCCAGTGCTCCTCGCCGACGAGGGAGAAGGGTCGCAGGTACTGCTTCTCGATCACCACGGTGGGCGAGGACACCAGTATGCGGCCGTCCACCAGCTCGGCGCTGCCGCCGTCGAAGGTGAACTGGTAGCCCTCGGGCAGTTCACCGTCGCGCAGGTAGGTCTCGAGCTCCGCCTGGCTGATCGGTACCAGTGACTTCTCGAACGTCGTTGTCGTCTCGCTCTCGGTTACCGCGGCGACCTCGGCACCCCGGTAGCCCTCGGTGCCGTAGTAGTCCTGGGCGATGTAGTGGTAGCCCGCGAGCAGCAGCACCGCCACGATGGGAAACAGCGACGCCAGCGTGACGATGCCGAAACCGGAGTTGCCCGCGTCCGCGTCGTTGGAGCTGACCACCCGGCATACGCCGATGCCCAGGGCCAGTACCAGCGGCACCGTCACCGGGCCGGTGGTGACAGCCCCGCAATCCCAGGCCAGCCCGAGCACATCGTTCAGTACCGGGATGGTGCTGTAGAAGAACGACAGCCCCAGCAGGGCCGCGACGGCGGGAATAGCCAGCACTTTCAGCGGCCAGGCGAAGAAGAAGCGCAGCACACCGAGCACCACCGCGAAGCCGACGCCGACGCCCACGCAGGCGACCAGTTGTCCGGAAAAGTCGTTCAGCAGCGAGTACAGCAGCGGCGCGGCGTCGGGCGCGATGCCCGCACCCGCGCTCTTGAGAACGGCGATGGCCGGCTCGGCAAAGGTCGCACCCACGCCGAGCAGGAAGGCGAACACCAGGATCACCGGCATGCGCGAGTGCCGCGGCAGCACACTGCCGATCTCCTCGCCCAGCGGCATCAGGCCCAGCCGCAGGCCTTCCATGAAGAACATCAGGCCGGTGGCGACCACCAGGATGCCGACGCCGATCATCAGCGCGTAACTGATCGGCAGCTGCAGTACCAGCAGCTGGAATACGATGAGGTAGGCGACGATGAACCAGATGCCGGAGACCTGGTTCATGAAGTTGCGCTTTACGTAGGGCCACAGCACGCGCAGGGTGTCCTGCCAGCCGAGCTTGAACCTCGGGTTCTCGAGGGTCTTCGAATCCGCGTCAGACATGGGGTAATTCCCGCATTGTTATTTCAGGGGGTGTCGGTCGCGGAGTGGGAATCTTTAGCCGAAAAGGCTGATCTGCAGAAAATGCCAAAAAATGCCGGGATTGCACCCCTCACAGGGGGTATCTACGGGTATTAACCGCAGTTTTCATGGGCTTTTGTCGCCCCGGGCAGGTTGCGGGGCGGCCACATGCAGGAAGAGGGCTAGCGGGACAGTCCGGCTGGAAACGGCTGCCGCCGGCGCGGGCGCAGACGAAGCGCGCCCAGAACCGACAGCCCCACGGCAAACAGCAGCGCTGTAGCAGGCACGGGCGCTTCCTTGTAGGTTACCAGCGTTACGTCGACGAAGCGGGAATCCGACGTATTCCAGTAACGATCCAGCACCAGGTCAGGGCCGTTCGTCCAGCACTGGTCATCCAGGGGCGGTGGCGGGCAAAGAGCGGGCGTGAAGAAAGCCGGCGCCAGGTCAGTGAAGGCGTAATTGGTGGGCAGGTCGGGGCCGAAAATCTCGGGGTTGAACAGCGTACACTGGTAATCGTCGCAACCGTTGATCAGCTCCGGGCTGGTAAGCCCGATCAGGTTCAGGGCACTGATGATTCCTTCGCTGACCGCATTCGCTTCGTTCCTGCGGGCATCGTCAAACGTGATAGCCGAGTAGGTGGCATTCAGCTCACCATCTGCAAACATCACGTCGTACAGCTTGCCGTTCGCTTCGACGCCGGTAAGCATACTGCCATCAGGGGAAAGCATCGGCATCGCACTAACGGCTCCCGCCCAGCAGATGACGAACAGTGTCGGCAACACATTCCGAATGGTATTCACTAGTCACTCCCCGTGCTATCCAACACGTTTTCTACCGGCATCGACCCGTGGCACTGGCGCAGCCAGGTGACGATCCGGCCCACCGCAGCGACGCGGTGCCCCACAGGCCACGAGATACTTCGACCCCACCGGTCAAAGACTCTTTGTTACTGTAGCCAACAGCGCCGTATTCCACAGTAACCCTGGCGCTAACGGTCGATGAAATTCGTCCTGCTTTGATGTGAATCAAATGGAACTTGCTCCCCATGCATCCGGGGAAAGCCGGGACATGCCGCTGGGCTGCACAGCAGCAGCCGGGTGCCGCCGGTGCCGGTCAATCCAGCTCGACACTCACCTGCTGCGCCACCCGGTTGGCCTTCGCCCGCGCCGCGTCACAGTCCGCGCCGCGCGCCAGCGCCACGCCCATGCGCCGCTTGCCGGCCACCTCGGGCTTGCCGAACAGGCGCAGCGCGGTATCGGGTTCGGCCAGCGCCTGCTGCAGGTTGCCGAAGCGTGTCTGCGTGGAGCTGCCCTCCACCAGGATGACGCTGGAGGCGCTGGGGCCGTGGAAATGGATATTGGGGATCGGCAGGCCGAGTATGGCGCGCACGTGCAGGGCGAACTCCGACAGGTCCTGCGAGATCAGCGTCACCATGCCGGTGTCGTGGGGCCGCGGCGACACCTCGCTGAAATACACCTCGTCGCCCCTGATGAACAGCTCCACACCGAACAGCCCGTAGCCGCCCAGGGCGGCGGTGACCTGCTGCGCGATATCCCTGGAGCGTTGCAGCGCCACGGCGGACATGGGCTGTGGCTGCCACGACTCCTGGTAATCGCCGTCTTCCTGGCGGTGGCCGATGGGCTCGCAGAAACTGACGCCATCCCTGTGTTGCACCGTCAGCAGGGTGATCTCGTAGTCGAAGTCGACGAAGCCTTCCACGATCACCTTGCCGGCGCCCGCGCGGCCACCCGCCTGCGCGTAATCCCAGGCCTTGTCGACATCGTCCTGGCTGCGCACGAGGCTCTGGCCCTTGCCGCTTGAGCTCATGATGGGCTTGACCACGCAGGGTGTCCCTATGCGCGCCACCGCGGCATCAAACGCGGCCTTGTCCGCCGCGAACTCGTACGGCGAGGTGGCCAGCCCCAGCTCTTCCGCCGCGAGGCGCCGGATGCCCTCGCGGTTCATGGTGAGGTTCGCGGCACGAGCACTGGGAATCACCGTGACGCCCTCGCTCTCGAGTTCAAGCAGGGTCTCGGTGGCGATGGCCTCGATCTCGGGGACCACGAGATCGGGTTTTTCGCGCGTGATCACGTCGCGCAGGGCGTCGCCGTCGAGCATCGAGAAGGCGTAGGAACGGTCCGCCACCTGCATCGCAGGCGCATTGTCGTAGCGGTCGCAGGCGATCACTTCCACGCCGAGCCGCTGCAGTTCGATCACGACTTCCTTGCCCAGTTCGCCGGAGCCGCACAGCAGCACGCGGGTGGCGGTGGGGGAAAAGGGGGTTCCGATGGTGGTCAAGGGGCGTCCTCCGGGGTTTGTTCGATTCCTGGGCGAGACCGGAGGCTACCGCAACCGGGCCGCGCGGGGGAAGACCAGGGGCACCTCTGGATAATGTCAATTGTGCTCAGCGGAGCCCTGGGCCCTGCCGGTCTTCACCATGTAATCCTTGATATAGGCGGTGAATTCCGGCTCGTTGGCGACGCGATCCGCCTCGATGCGCCGCGCGATGTCGGAATTGCGCATGTCGCGGCTCCATTGTTTCATGCCGTCGATCTCCGCGACGATGTCCCACTGCAGCAGGCGCGAGCCGATGCCGTGGACGACGCTGTTGACGTAGTGCACGTAGATATCCGCCAGCGTCATGTCCTCCCCCGCGATCCAGGGCGAGAACCGGCACAGCCGGTTCATGGCGCCGACACCCCGCTGCGTCACGTGGCGCGCGTTCTGCTTCACGGCTTCCGGTGCCTCCTTACCCGAAAACGCATACGCGATCATACTGCGGCTGGGCAGCTCCAGGTACAGCTCGGCCACCTTCATGATCTGGCGCACGGTGGCCTTGTCGCCGGGGTCTTCCGGGTACAGCGGTTGCTGTGGATAGACCTCCTCGAGGTAATCGCAGATCACCACCGTCTCGGACAGGTGCCGGCCATCCTCGGTCGTGAGCGCGGGAATCTTGCCCACCGGGCTGACGGCAAGCCACTCATCGTCGCCACCGTAAATGAGGCGCTCCACGAAAGGTATGTCCTTGTACAGGAGGACGTGCTTGACGACGTTGTAGTAGTTGCTCGAGGCGAAGCCGTGCAGTGTGATCATGGTGCGTTTCCGTGCGCAGTCGATACCCGTGGATTATCCACGAAAAACTGCAGGATCGCCTCGCCGACGGAAAACCATACCGACGGCTCCTCCGGGAAGATCACGCTGTCCGGATTGTCGGGGTAGACGTGGTTGTTGCTGTGGCGCAGGTGTTCGAAAGCGGTGCCGTCGCCGTCGGTGTAGCGGGTCCACAGGAAGGCGCCGTCCTGGCTGCCGTCGAGGATCTCGAACTCGACACCCTCCGCGGTAATATCGATGCGGCCCATATCGTCGACCACGACATCGCCCGCAGTGGAAAAAGCATAGGTGTCGAAATCGCCGGTGGCCATGCCGTAGTCGTACATCACGCCCAGCAGCGTGTCGACGATCGACCACGGCGAATCGGTGTCGTAGTAGCCGATGAGGATATCCTCGGTGCCGCTGACCAGGAAGGTCGGCACCTCCCGCGGCGGCCCGGCGCCATTCAGGAAGCACAGGCCGCCCGGCGCCGCCACCGGCGCGGCGCTGGCGATGATGTCCGAGTGTTCGCAGATGAAGTGCCAGGTCATCCAGCCGCCCTGGGAGAAGCCGGTGAAGTGCACGCGGTCCTCGTCCACGTCGAAGGCGTCCATGGCCTGGCGCAGGAAATCCGCCACGATGTCGTAGTGCACCGCGCCGTTCCAGTCGGGGGGACTCGAGAGCTCGCCCGGCTGCACGACGATGTAGCCGCCGCGCTCCATGGCGGTCATGGCAAGCCCGGAGCGGCGTTCCTGTTCGTCGGGGTTACTGAGCCAGCCGTGTACATCGAAGATCAGGCCGCAGGCCCGGTCG
>JAWVYG010000053.1:0-9318 GCA_033722815.1 Halioglobus sp. | reverse complement strand
TAGGCGATATCCGCGAGTAAGACGTCCGCTTTCCGGCTGGCCTCGCGCAGGCGCTCCTCACTCTGCAACATTCCCAGCAGACGCGCCGTTCGCGGCTGGATATTGTCAATCTCCTGAACGTACGAATGGCGCAGCAGCAACAACTGCAGCACCAGGTAGAGGACCGGCAGCAGCGCCAGGACCAACGTGAGCGTTACCACAATCCGGGGGCGATTGGCCGCAAAATCCAGTTTCATTCGGGCACCTCGGCGCCTGCCAGAGTCAACTCCAGAACAAAACGCTCATTGCCTGAACGCTGCTTGGTAAACGCGATGGGGGCCTCCACCCGCGAATAGGCTGGGTCGTCAAGCAGCTGCTGCATGATCGCCGGCGCGTTCTGCGATTGCCCCTCTATCTTCTGCTCCCGGCCGCGCAACTCCATCGATGTCAGCCAGCTCTCTTCATTGAGCAAGGTGGTCAGGCGGGCCAGTTCCGGTCGCGGCGCAGGATACCTGAGCACATAATCTGACGCGGCTGCGATGGTGGCCCGCGATGACGCCAGCCGCTCCCTCAATCCCAGCGTCTCGCCCGCCGATTGCTCCACCCGCGCCTGGATGTCCTTGACCTTCTGCAACTCAAAATACTTGGTGCCCGCGGCCAGTGCGGCGGCCAGCACGACCAGGGCCAGGCAGTACACCACTGTCAACGCCGCCCGGTTCATGCGGCGGCGGTTTCTATCGCGCCTGCGCCCCTCGCCAAAACCCGACAGCACAACCACCTGGTCGCCGCACTCGCCCCACACCTCATAGGCGCGCACATCGTGGGAACCGAATTGTTCGGCGATATACGCCATGACAGCGCTGCGCGAGCTGATTACCAGGAGCACCTCCAGCTCGCTCTCGCCGCGCGAAACCGGCGAGAAGCCAAAGCAGGTATCCGCTTCAGGGAAGGGGCTGCTGGAGCTGACTTCGAAACCGACGACGGCTTCCAGCTCAGGCTCGGCGGCGAGGGGAATGCGCAGGGTTTTCACCAGCGTGAGGCGCTCAGGCAGGATCACTGCCTCCGCAAAAGCACCCTCTACCGGGGCGCTTACCGAAACAGGCTTCCCGGCCCGGAAATGGCACTGCTCGCCACCCTCGAGATGGGCCAGCACCGTTTCGTCCAGCAGCGGCAGAACAGGTGAATCTGCTCCCCAGAGAAAATCTGACCAACCGGAGCGCACGTAGTGAACGGTGCGACTCAGGTCATAGCCGAACAAGCTCCAGGGCTGGCTACTGTCCAGCATGCAGCGCCTCCGGATGCTGCTCGACGAAAGACGCGACACTGTCCAGCGACCTCACCGGATGCGAGCGGAAAAACTCCCAGGGCAGCCCGTCCTGCCCGGTGCGCAGCTGACTGACCCAGCGGCGGCGCAGGTACACCTCTTCCCCGATAGTCACGTAGGCATCAACGCGGTAGCTGGAAAGCTCCTGGCTTTCCTGGAAACCCATATCCAGCTCCGCCGGGGCGATCAATCCCTGTGCTTCATCCTCGGCGCGCGACGCAGCGATGGCAGCTGCTTCCTGTTCGTTCATTCCCCCACCAATCGCCCGTAATACTCGCACCGGAGCCGACTGCCAATCCACCCCTCGCTGGCCGCGCTGGCTGACATACACCGCATCGCTGACTGCATCGAATATTGCCCGGTCAATGCCAGGCACCAACAGCAGATCCTCGATTGCCTCGAAGCGCCCGCGGCGCAGCGCTTCCTCTTCTCCCGCGGGGTCCTCGGACGAGTCTGACTCATTACCTGCCACTGTGCGCCACTCTATCATACGCTCCGCGATCAAGGCCGCCTCATTCTCCTCCATTCCATCGACCGTAGAAAACAACAATTGCAGTAATTCTTCCGTTGCCAGGTTGAGGTCGATCAGGCCTGAAAGCGGCAGCATGCGCACGGCAACATCCAGCCCACCGAGGGAATAGCGGCTGGAAAACCCCAACCCGGACCGCTCGGCATCCTCGCGCTGCAATGCCAGCAGGTCAGTGAGTGCAAGTTGCATGGCGCCATCGGCAGCGGCTTCGGCCCGGGCGCGAGATGCGTGCAGTTGGGTCAGCTTGATGTCCACCCTGGCCATCATGACGATACCGGCGACCATCAGCGACAGCGCCGCCAGGAACCATACGAGAATGGCGAGGGCGACTCCCGCCTCGGATCCGCGGTTAACCGCGCGACCGCCGACGGTGCGTCCAGATTCGTCACTCATCGCAAATTCAGTCTCGCACCGCCCAGATGCATGACCAGTTCCGGCCAGTAGTGCCCCTCGGCGCGTATGTTGATTCGCACCAGCAGGGGGTTGTATTGGTCCCCGCTCCATTGGGATATCCACTCATCGCCGTTGCGCGGCAGGTAACCGATCTCGAACTCCTCTACCGAATCCAGAAGGACACGCGGCTTACTGCCGGTCCAGTCAGTTTGTTCGGTATCGCGTTGATAGGGGTGCCAGCGCAGTTCCAGCGTATCGCCGACCCTGGCCAGGTGCATAATAAATGCACCTCCCAGGTCTGCTCCCGCCACGAAGGGCGCGACCCACACCAACTCTGCCGAGTCGCCGACAAAGTAAGTGCCATGACTATTGCCGGTTTCGACATCGCCGCCGACTTCACCGTGGCGGATCACGGGCATCGCCGAGCCGATACTGCTACGCAGGAACTCGCTCACCGCCCGTGTCTTGTCCGCCCGTGCGGTGACCTGATCGAGGGTAGCCCGGGTATTGCCGAAGGTCCGCATCGCCGCAAGCACAGCCACCATCAGCAGCGCAAGGAGCGTGGCGGCAAGCATGACCTCGATCAACGTGAAGCCGCGGGACCTGTTCACTCCGCCCTCTCTCCCGCGACTATTGAATTGAGCACGAACTGCCGCTCCTTGAAGCCATCGGGCCACCTCACAGTGACGCTCAGGTATTGCAACTGGCCGACTTCGAGTGGGGCGGGGTCCTGCAGAACAACCGGCTCAGCCTGCACCTCCCACTGAAAGCCGCCCTCTGTCTCTCCCTCGTCGCGCATACCAGAGGCAGGAACCAGTTTATTGAGGGCAACCAGGGAGCGCGCCAGCTCCACCGCGTACACCATCTTCTCGTCGACCCCGACGCTGCGGGTCGCCCCGCCTGCAGCGCGGTACAGCACCGACAGCGAGATCGCCATGATGGCAACGGCCACCACCATTTCCAGCAGGCTGAAGCCGCCGGCAGCGCGTCGCGCCATGCGGTCAGTAGATTGACAATCTGTGACGGGCATTCACGATACTCTCGCCGCTATGGGACCAATCAAATGCGCGCGCCTCCCCCCCTGGCGAGAGTTGCACACTATTGACTGGCACCACCTTATCAGAGTTCCGTAATCCCGGGGTATTTCTACCCGGAAGCGCCTGGCAACAATTACCGGCGGCGGCTCGCGGCCGTCACGCCACCTCGAACAGGCCTGCGGCGCCCATGCCGCCGCCAATACACATCGTCACCACCACGTACTTCACACCGCGGCGGCGCCCCTCGATCAGGGCATGGCCCACCATGCGCGCGCCGCTCATGCCGAAGGGGTGACCGATCGAGATGGAGCCGCCATTGACGTTGAGCCGGTCGTTGTCGATGCCCAGCTGGTCCCTGCTGTAGACGACCTGGCAGGCGAAGGCCTCGTTGAGCTCCCACAGGCCGATATCGTCGACTGCCAGCCCATGTCGCTGCAGCAGCTTCGGCACCGCGAACACCGGGCCGATGCCCATCTCGTCGGACTTGCACCCCGCCACGGCCAGGCCGCGGTAGATTCCCAGCGGTGACAGCCCCTTCTGCCCGGCGAGCTGCGAGTCCATCACCACGCAGGCGGAGGCGCCGTCGGACAGCTGCGAGGCGTTACCGGCGGTGATGTACCTGCCTTCCTTTACGACCTGGCCATCCTTGAACACCGGCTCGAGACCGGCGAGGCTTTCCAGCGTGGTAGAGGGACGGTTGCAGTCGTCGCGATCGACCACGGCATCCTCGAAGGTCGTCTCTTTCGTCTCCTTGTTGAAGACGGACCTGACGGTGTTCATCGGGACAATCTCATCGCTGAACAGCCCCGCATCCTGTGCACTGGCCGTGCGCTGCTGGCTCTGCAGGCTGTACTCGTCCTGCGCCTCGCGGCTGATGCCGTAGCGCTCGGACACCACCTCGGCGGTCTCGATCATGGCCATGTAGGCGGTGGGATCGATGGCGGTGACCGTCTCGGACACGCTGCGGTAGCTGTTCTTGTGCTTGGTCTGCACCAGGGAGATGGACTCGACACCGCCGGCGACGGCGATATCGTACTCGTTGCACATGATGCTCTTGGCCGCGGTAGCGATCGACATCAGGCCGGAGGAGCACTGGCGCTCGATCGACATCCCCGCAACCGTATCGGGCAGGCCGCCGGCGAGCCCGGACAGGCGGCCGATGTTGTAGGCCTGGGTGCCCTGCTGTGACGCGGCGCCGAAGATGCAGTCATCCACCTCCGCCGGGTCGATGCCGGCGCGCTCCACCGCCGCGCGCACCACGTGCCCGCCCATGGCAGGGGCCTCGGTATTGTTAAAGCCGCCGCGGAATGACTTGGCCAGGCCCGTCCTCGCGGTGGATACGATGACTGCTTCTCTCATGCTGCCTCTCCCTATGAATTTCTATAAATTCGGCAAATTGAAACCGGTTTTGTATCGCCCCGGTCACAGGCAAGGTACGGGGTAGCGAAACGGCCCTTGCTCCGGCGATCGCGCCGGGCTGCTGCGGAACACAACCATTTTTCGCTGCGCGAAAAATAGGGATTCGATCAGTCCTCGCAGAAAGCCCCCGGCGCAATCGCCTCCGCAAAGCAGGGCCTGAATGTTTCGCTACCCCGTACCTTGCCTGTGACCTACAGTTGCGCCCGTGGAATCTAGGATCGCTGGCTGGAGACGGAAACAACCTCACCAGTCATGTAACTCGAGTAATCCGACGCCAGGAACATCATCACGTTCGCGACTTCCCAGGCCTCCGCCGCGCGGCCATAGGCCTCCTTCGACTCCAGCTCCTCCAACAGTTCCTGCGACGCGGACTTGCGCAGCATCGGGTGCAGCACGATGGAGGGCGACACCGCGTTGATGCGCACGTTGAAATCCACCGCCTCCAGAGCCGCACAGCGTGTCAGCGCCATCACCCCCGCCTTGGCGGCGGCGTAGTGCGCCTGCTCCTGCTGCGCCCGCCAGCCGAGCACCGAGGCATTGTTGACGATCACGCCACCGGTGCCACGGGCCTTCATGACCTTCATCATGTAGCGCGTCATGCGCATGGTGCCGCCCAGCGTCACGTCGATCACCCTGTTCCACTCGTCGTCTTCCATCTCGATGAGCAGCTTCGAGGTGCCCAGGCCGGCATTGTTGATGAGGATATCGACGCCGCCGAGGACTTCCTCGGCGTAATCCACCAGGCCCCGGACATCCTCCTCCACGGCAACGTTGGCGATTTTGCCGTAGACCTCGTCGAGGCCGGTCTCCTCTTTCAGTTTGTCGACAGCCGCTTCGAGACGCCCCTCATGAATATCGCTCAATACGATCGCCCTGGCGCCTTCCTCGGCGGCGCGGGTCGCGGCGGAAAAGCCGATGCCCGCACCGGCGGCCGCCGTGACAAGCACGGACTTGCCCTTGATCAGCCCGTGGCCCTCGACGTAGTCGGGTTTCTGAAGGTTCATAATGGCTCCCTGCTTGGTCTATGCGTTGCCGCGCGGTTCCTTGGGCATACCCAGGCCGCGCTCGGCGATAATGTTGCGCTGTATCTGGTTGGTGCCGCCGTAGATGGTATCGGAGCGCACGAACAGGTACATCGACTGCAGTCGGCTGAGCTCGTAGGGAGCGCCCTCGAGCACCTCGCACTCCGGCCCCAGGACATCCATGGCCAGTTCGCCGAGGCTCCGGTGCCACGTGGCCCAGAACAGCTTGTAGATCAACGCCTCCTTCTGCAGCGCGCCATCGCTGCCGCTCTGCCCGGACAGCATGCGCATGGCGTTGTAGCGCATGATCTTCAGTTCGGCGTGGGCAGCGGCGATACGCTGGCGAATCACCGGGTCCGCGCCGGCGCCGTTTTCCCGCGCTACCCGCACCACCTCGTCGAACTCGTTCTGGAACAGCATCTGTTGCCCCAGCGTGGACACGCCGCGCTCAAAACCGAGCAGCCCCATCGCCACCTTCCAGCCGTCGCCGGGTTGACCCACGATGTCTTCGGCCGCGCACTCGGCGTCATCGAAGAACACCTCGTTGAATTCCGACGTGCCCGTGATCTGCTCGATGGGACGGATTTCTATCCCGGGCTGGTCCATCTTCACGAGGAAGAAGCCCAGGCCCTTGTGGGCGACGGATTCCGGGTCGGTGCGCGCTATGACGAAGCAGTACTCGGACTCGTGTGCGAGGGACGTCCAGACTTTCTGGCCGTTGATGAGCCACTTGCCCTTCTGCTCGTCGAAACGCGCCTTCGTTTTCACGTTGGCGAGGTCGGAACCCGCCCCGGGCTCCGAATAGCCCTGGCACCAGAATTCGGTGCCGGCGACAATGCCCGGTAGGTATTTTGCCTTCTGCTCATCGGTGCCGAAGGCGATCAGGGTGGGGCCGGTCAGGCCCTCCCCGATATGGCCCATGCGACCCGGCGCGCCCGCCCTTGCATACTCCTCGAAGAAAATCACCTGCTGTTCTATGGAGCAGCCGCGACCGCCGTATTCCTCGGGCCAGCCGACACAGGTCCAGCCGCCGTCGGCCAGTTTGCGCTCCCACACCTTGCGCTCCTCGGGATACGTGTGCTCGTCGCCCGGCCCGCCGCGGTACTTCAGCTTCTCGAACTCGCCGGTGAGATTGTCGCGCAGCCAGCCGGCGATCTCCTCGCGGAACCTCTCGTCTTCGGGACTGAAACTCAACTTCATGCCAACCTCTCCTCAGTCCAGCAACAGCGCGGCAAGCCGCTCGCGGTGCCAGGCGCCGTTGCCCAGCAGGTGCTCGGAGGACTTGGCGCGTTTGAAATACAGGTGCAGGTCATACTCCCAGGTGAAGCCGACGCCGCCGAACAGCTGCAGCGCGTCACCGGCCACCGCAAAGTAGGCATCGGAACAGTAGGACTTGGCCACGCTTGCCGCCTCCGGCAGTTCCGCGGCCAGGTCGCCGCCGGCCAGCGCCTCCTGCGCGACGCAGGCGGCGTAGTAGACCGCCGAGCGCGCCACCTCGCAGCTGAGCATCATGTCCGCCGCCTTGTGCTTCACCGCCTGGAAGCTGGCAATCGTCCTGTTGAACTGCACCCGCTCGGAGGTGTACGCCACGGTCATGTCCAGCAGCTGCGCACTGCCGCCGACCTGCTCGGCGGCCAGTGCTACAGCCGCGAGGTCGAGCACGGTAGACAGCGCAGGCCAGCCGTTGCCCGCCCCACCCAGTACTGCCATGGCGGGCAGGCTGACGTTTTCCAGTCGCACCTGTGCCTGCCTGCGCGCCTGGTCCATGGTGGGCAGCCAGCTGCGACTGACGCCGGCGCTGTCCGCCGGCAGCAGGAACAGGCTGACGCCGTCACTGCCACTGCTGCCCTCTTCCCGTACGGCAACGATCAGCAGGTCCGCGCTGTGCCCGTCGATCACGTAGCGGTACTCGCCATTCAGGACGTAGGTATCGCCGTCCCGACGGCAGGTCGCGGTAATCGCGTCGGCATCCCAGCGGGCCGACCCGCCATTGAAGGCTACCGTGGCCGTGGCGCTGCCCTCGCAGATAGCCCCCAGCCACTGGCTCTTCTGTTCTTCATCCCCGGCGAGCAACAGGGCGTTGGCTGCCAGGCAGACGGTAGAAAAGAACGGCGAACAGAGCAGGTAGCGCCCCATCTGCTCCATCATGGCCACCACTTCCACGTATCCCAGCCCCATGCCGCCGTAGGCCTCGGGAATGTGGATGGCCTGCCAGTACATCTCCGCACAGATGCGGCTCCACAGCGCCTCGTCGTAGCCGAGCTCTGTGGCCATCGACCGACGCACCGCCGCGCTGTCGGACACCTCGGCGAGAAACGACGCCGCAGTGTCGCGGATCATTTCCTGCTCCTGTGTAAACGCAAATTCCATGACTACTCCGCCAGTCCCGCTATCCCGCTCAAATCAGGTTCCCCAGACTTTCTGCGCCGGAACTTCATTGTCCAGCAGCTCTTTCATCGCCTCACCGATTTCCGCGGGCGCCCAGGCGGCCCCGCGATCGACACCCTCGGTGGTGCGCCAGCCGTCGCAGATACAGATACGACCGCCCTCCGCCTCGAAGACGCGGCCGGTAACACCCGCCGCCTCGCCCGAGGCCAGCCAGGCCAGGACGTTGGACACATTCTCCGGTGCGAAATGGTCGAAGCTGCCGTCTTCGGGCTTCTTCATGCGCTCGGCCATCTCGGGAACCGCGGTCGTCATGCCGGTCCGCGCGGATGGTGCTATGGCGTTGGCGGTGATCCCGTAGCGGCCCAGTTCCGCCGCCTGGTTCAGCGTAAGCGCGGCGATACCTGCCTTCGCGGCGGCGTAGTTGGACTGGCCGATGGAACCCTGCAGCCCGGCGCCCGAGGTGGTGTTGATGATACGCGCGTCAACCTCCCTGCCCTCCTTGGACTGGCCGCGCCAGTAGTGCACCGCGTGCGACGAGATACAGAAGTGGCCCTTGAGGTGCACCGCCATGATCGCGTCCCACTCGTCCTCGGTCATCGACGCGAACATGCGGTCGCGGTTGATGCCCGCGTTGTTCAACACGATGTGCAGGTCGCCGAAGCTGTCGATCGCCTGTTTCACCGCGTTCATGCTGTCGTCGTAATTGGTGATGTCCGAGCTGTTCACCACGGCCCTGCCGCCCGCAGCGGTAATCTCGTCGACCACCGCCTGCGCCGCTTCGGTATTGATGTCGTTGACCACCACCGCACAGCCCTCGCCGGCAAACACGCGCGCGTGAGCTGCACCCAGGCCGCCGCCCGCACCGGTGATGATTGCTACTCGTCCTTCAAGAATTCCACTCATTGCTCTCAGCCTCTACTCCAATTTTCAGCACGTACGTGAGATCACTCTCTTCCTATGCCGCACTGGGCAACTGAGGGTGACTTCCCGGAGACGCAAAAGCGCCATCCATGGCAGCTCGAGCTCCCGGACGCGGACCGGGCCGTCCATGGCCGCCGACGTTCCCGCGAGGCAAGTTTTCTGGCCACGACTAATCCCTTTCGAGTCCCCGACCCAGGGACGCAGACCAATTTCAGTACAACAGTCCGCGATGCTATAGCAAGCACAATAGAGGTGTCGGCCGCCGGGGGGGGTTACCGATCGGGGGCGGGGGGGGGCCGCGGCGGG
>JAWVYG010000052.1:0-9361 GCA_033722815.1 Halioglobus sp. | reverse complement strand
CGCACCTCCTGCGTCCTGCCCGCCTCCTCCAGCAGCTCCGCCATGCGGGTGTACATGGGGCCATGCAACGCATTCTTCTTGTGCGGCCGGTTGATGCGTATCTGCAGGACGCCCGACTCAAACTCGACGGCAATCTCCTCTATATCCGTTCCGGTGCGCATGTAACTCTCCCAGCCTCCAGGCAGTTGTAAACGTGCGGCAAATCGCGCGCGGGAATTATCTGCAATCGCGGCGGGAGAAACAACGCGGACGTCAGGGTTCGGCGATCTCGTTGACCAGCATGCCCAGGTAACTGCCATAACTGGTCACCCGGTCCCCGGCCCGCAGGTAGGCCCAGGGCGCCCAGATGTGCGCGGGCTTGAACATCACGCCATCGGGGGTACCTGTCAGCAGCAGCGTGCCCGCCGCAATGCGATCGCAGCCCGTCAGCCGCTTGCTCTGGCCGCCGCTGTCAAAGCTGACGCGGCAGCGCTCGAGCGCCCGGGCCATGATTTCGCGCGGCGTCCAGATCATGTCGGCGGCCTGCGCGCGCTGGCGCAGCACGCCATCCACCGCGAGGCCCAACTCGATGCGGCGGTAGAAATCATCGGAACGGGGGAAAACCAGCAACGGACCGACGGGCAGGCGCGTCGCGCCGCCCTTGGCCAGGGCGAAGCCCGTCTCGCCCATGGGACCGTCCAGGTCGATATCACGCACGAGCAGCCAGCGGTCTGTGAAATCGTTGCACAGCAGCAGGCCAAGCTGCGGTTGGCTGCCGGCGCGGTAATCACTGACCGGCACGGCGCACAGTTCTACCTCGTAGTCCAGGCGGCTCCCGCTGTGCACGCTGGCATCCCAGCGCGTGGGCGCGGACAGCTTGGGAAACAGGAACGGCTCGCCCTCGTGTCCCACCTCCTCGGCATGTGCGCGGTAGTTGGTGCCCGCGGCGATTGCCGCGGGCGCGCCGGACACGGGCAAGCCCAGTGCCGACCAGGGCAGGCCCTGCATCAGGTGCGCACCCTGGTGCAGCCTGCGCAGTTGGTCGTAACCCAGCTCACGGTAGGCGTGCAGCGCATCGTCGAAGCGTCGCGACAGCAAGCCGCCCAGGTCGATGCCGCTGACGCCGTCGGCATTGGCCGCGGTGACCAGCAGCACGGCGCCATCACGAGTCACGGCGAGGGTAACCGCGTCCTCGATCGGCGCAAGCGCCAGTGAGCGCGACGGCAGCTGGTCGAGCCGCTCGTCGAAAATCGGGCGCGCCAGGTGCAGGCTCGCAGCGACGACCAGCAACAACAGTACAAAGCAGGCGGTGAGAATCTTCATGCGATCTTCCGCTCCTCAGGCCGCGACATACATGGCCACCACGCAGGCGCCCCCGAGTCCGAGGTTATGCTGCAGGGCGGCGCGCACGCCGGGCACCTGGCGCTTGTCCGCCTGGCCGCGGACCTGCCACACCAGTTCCGCACACTGGGCAAGGCCCGTGGCGCCGATCGGGTGCCCCTTGGACAACAGGCCACCGGAGGGATTGACCACCCAGCGGCCGCCGTAGGTCGTGGCGCCATCGAGCACCAGCTTCTCGCCCCCACCCTCGGCGCACAGGCCGAGGCCCTCGTAGGCGATCAACTCCGCGGGGCTGAAACAGTCGTGCAGCTCGATAACCTGTACATCCTCCGGACCGCGACCGGCCAGCTCGTAGACCTGCCGCGCGGCCCGTTCGCACATGCCGATACCCACCATACCGATCGCACCGCGACTGAAATCGTCGCCCTTGTCGGTACTCATGGCCATGGCGGCGATCTCGACGGCGCCGTCGTGGGGGTGTTTCTGCAACCACTCCCCGGACACGACCACCGCCGCGGCCGCGCCGTCACTGGTGGGACAGGCCTGCAAGAGCGTGACCGGGTCGTGGATCATGCGCGACTGCAACACCTCTTCGAGGGTACACGCCTCGCGGTACTGTGAACGCGGATTGTTGACCGAGTGCGCATGGTTCTTCACCGCGATGCGGGCGAAGGTCTCGGCGCTGGTGCCATACCTGGCCATGTGATCGCGCCCCGCGTCGCCGAACATACGCGCCGCGATCGGCGCCTTCTTCTCCCGCGCCGTCTCCTCGGCGATCTTCTCCAGGCCCGGCATCTGGTTTTCCAGCGCGCCCTTCTGCATCTTCTCGAAACCCAGCGCCAGCGCACAGTCGCACATGCCGCTGCGTATGGCGTGGTAGGCCATGTACAGTGCCGTGGAACCCGTGGAGCAGTTGTTGTGGACGTTGATCACGGGAATGCCGGTCATGCCGATACCGTAAAGCGACTGCTGCCCGAGCGTACTCATACCGTTGATGTAACCGGCATAGGCCTGCTCCACGCTGTCGTAGGTTACCCCGGCGTCCTGCAGCGCGTCGCGGGCGGCCGCCTGGGCCAGTTCCTTGACGTCGGCGTCGCAACGCCTGAAGTCCGTCATGCCGACGCCGATGACGTAGGCCTTGCCCGCGGTTGTCATAGTGGCTCTCCCCCTGTCCCTGCAGCCCGCGACAGCGGGAGGCAGTCGCGTAAAAAGAGACTATGCAGGCGATGAAAGCTGTTGATAATAGACCCATCCCCAACCAAGGGCCAATGCGGCCCCGCAGGAGGTTCCGATGCAGAGCGCGCTGGACATCACCATGGCCTACGCGGCCGCCTTCGAGGAGACCTACGCCGATGACGACTGGTCGCGACTCGAGCGGTACTTCGCACAAGACGCCGTCTACGAGGTGACAGGCGGCCCGCTGGCCTGCCGCCTGGAGGGCCGCGACGCCATACTGGCCGGGATGAAGAAGTCCCTGGACACACTGGACAGGCGCTGTGACAAACGCCATATCAGGCTGATCGACGGACCCCACGCCAGCGACACCGATAGCGGCGGCCAGGTGGCCATGTCCTGGCATGTAAGCTACGAGCGCGGCGACGCGCCCCGGGAGGGATTCCCCGGTCGCAGCGTCGTGCAGGTTGCCGACGGCCGCATCACGAGCCTGCAGGACATCTACCGCGACAGCGATATGGAGCCGTTTGTTGCGTGGATGGCGCGGTACGGAGAGGGGCTGGACGGCCGCTACATCTAGCAGGCTGTTGACAAAGCCTCACCCGGCGCAATCCTGCGTTGGAAACCTGGAAAAACACCCAAAGCGCTTCGCGGGGCGGGCCCTGCTCATGTACTGTCGTCGCCCATAGGCGGCGTCAGCTGAACAGCGTCCGCAGTTGCGGCTTGATCACCTTGTTCATGGCGTTGCGCGGCAGCGCGCTGACTACGCGAATCGCAGCGGGCACCTTATAGCGCGCAATCTGGCTCGCGCACAGCTCAAAAAGCCCCTCCTCCAGCTCCCGCGGCGATTGCTGGTCGACCCCCGGCACCAGTTCGACTGCCGCCACCACGCGCTCACCCAGTCGCTCGTCCGGCACGCCCAGCACCGCGGCGTCCGCCACCAACGGGTGGGATACCAGCACCCGCTCGATTTCAGCCGGGTACACGTTGGCGCCGCCGCGGATTATCAGTTCCTTGGTGCGGCCGCGAATAAACAGCTGGCCGCCGTCGTCGAGGTAGCCGAGGTCGCCGCTGTGGTACATGCCACCCGCCAGCGCCTTTGCGGTTTCATCCGCGCGGTTCCAGTAACCGAGCATGGTCGCGTAAACCTGCGCGTAGGGGCCGCCCGCGGCGGGTCGCACGCAGATCTCGCCGATCTCGCCGGTGGGCAGCGCCCGGTCGTTGTTGTCGACGATCACTATGTCCACCTGCGCCACCGCCCTGCCGCACAGTTCCTCCTCAGGCTCCCGGTCCGGATCCGTCTTCGTCACGATAGTGGGCGCCTCGGTCATGCCGTAAGCCACCGTCATACAGCGGCCGAAGCGCTCGCGATACAGCGTCTGGAAGGATTTGGCGATTCCCGCGCCGCCGATATCGGGGTGGCCCAGCGTGGCGAGGTCGGCGGGATCCACCTCGGGGCTGGTCAACAGGTCCTGGATGATCGTCGGGACGGAGGCGAAGTGGCCCACGCTCTCCTGCTTCACCCAGCGCGCGATATCCCGCGGCCTTACGCTGTCGATGCACACGCAGGTGCTGCCGTCCTGGAATGCCGTCAACGGCGCCAGCACCATGAGGTTCAGAATGGTCAGCGGCAGCATGACGCCCTGCGGGCAGTCGGCGCCGAACCTGCCCTCGAAGGCGGCGATAGCGCCCGGCAGCAACACGTTGTGGTGGGAGTGAACCGCGCCCTTGGGGTGGCCGGTGGTGCCGCTGGTGTAGGCGATTGCCGCCGGGTCGAAGGAATCCACGTCGACCTCCGGACAGTGCACCGGGTCCGCCTGGTCGAGGTGCTCGCGCCAGGATTGCGCACCGTGGCCCTCGTCCACGTTCATCAGGTGCTGCAGGGTATCCAGCGCCGCTCGCTCCGGGGCGATCTCCGCTGCGCCCTCGACGTCCGTCAGGTAGACGCTGGCGCCGCTGTCGACCAGCAGCAAGGCTTTTTCCGGCGCCGCCAGGGGCCGGTTGATGCCGACCCAGATAGCCCCGAGGCGGGCGCAGGCCAGCAGCGCGATCACGATGTCGACGTCGTTGGGCAGGCAAGCGGCCACCCGGTCGTACCTGCGCACGCCGAGTTCGTGCAACACCGCCGCGGCCAGCGCGACCTGCACATCCAGTTCCGCATAGGTGAAGCGGCCGCTGCGCCCGACCAGCGCCAGTCGCCCAGGCTGCCATTCGAGATGCCTGTCCAGTATCGCCCCCACAGTATCGGCGCCGCCGCCGGGCAGGGGCCGCCTGACGGGTGTCTCGATCAGGCCGTGGGCCGCGAAGTCGAACACTGCCGCCAGCCTACAGCTTGCGCACGAGCAGTGCGCTGCCCGGAACACCGCCGCCCGAGGTGGCGATGGCCGTCTGCGGATCGGCCGGCACCTGGCGCTCGCCCGCTTCCTGCAGCAGTTGCACACAGGCCTCGTGCAGGAAACCGTAACCGTGCAGGCGCCCGCCGGACAGCTGGCCGCCGTTGGTGTTGAGCGGCAGCTCGCCGTCGCGTGCGATGCGCTCGCCACCCTCCAGGAAGGCGCCGGCCTCGCCCTCGGCGCAGAAGCCCAGCCGCTCCAGCCAGCACAGCGCGTTGAAGCTGAAGCCGTCGTAGAGCTGCAGCATGTCGATGTCGCCGTGCCTCAGGTCGGTGCGCCGCCACAGCATGTCGCAGGCCGCCACCAGCCCCGGCTCGTAGCGGATATCGCCCTGGTCCCAGGATACGCGTTCGGAGTTGGCGGTGCCCACGGCCTCGAAGCCGATACCGCTGCCGCGACGACTGTCCTTGACCGTATCCACGTGGGAGATGACGAAGGCAACCGAGGCGTCACAGGGCACATCGCAGTCGTAGAGGCCGAAGGGCGTGCTCACGATGCGCGCCTGCAGGTAGTCCTCCATGGTCAGTGGATCCTTGTACACGGCGTAAGGTGTCAGCGCGGCATTGCGCCGGCCGTTCAGGGGAATCTGCCCGAGTTGCTCTTTCGTGAGGCCGAATTCGTGCATGTAGCGGCTGCAGTAGAGCGCGATCCAGTTCGCCGCGGAGGCCGCGCCGTAGGGAATGCGCCACTCCATGCCGCCGGACAGGCGCCCGCCACCGCCGGAGTAGCGCACCTGCCCGGTGCGCTGTAACTGTGTGTAAGTGGCCTCCCACACCGTGCGGAAGCACAGCACGTGCCGGCACAGCCCGGTGGCCACGGCCATCATCGCCGCCACTACCGAGCCGAGTTGACCGGCCTGTTCCAGGCCGCTGTTGAACCAGTTCACCTCCAGGCGCAGGGCATCCATGACATCGAAGGCGCCCGCGCCGGAGATACCCGGGGCGCCGGCGACCATGCCGGGGTAGGTGCATACGCCGTCTATGTCCTGCCGTGTCAGCCCCGCGTCCTCGATGGCCGCCAGGCAGGATTCCATGGTCAGCGCCAGCGGGTCCCGCATCAGGCGCCGGCCCACCTCCGACATGCCCAGCCCGGTGACGGCGGAACGGCTCTCGAACTTGTCCATCAGGCGACTTCCCCCGCTGCCGGCCTGAAGACCGGCAGGTAGACATCCTCATAGTGTTCGAAGTCCACTTCTAACGGCATGCCTATGTAAAGCTGACTCTCGTCACAATCGATGATGTTGGTGGTAAGCCGCACACCCGGCTGCTCCTCGATCTCCACCAGGGCGATGATGTAGGGCGGCTCGATCATGGGCATCCACATCTGGTGATTCACCGTCACCGCTGCCAGGGTCGCGCGGCCGGATACAGTCGTGACCTCCTGCGACATGGACTGGCACCTGTCGCAGATCGGGACCGGCGGATGGATCAGGTTGGCGCAGTCACTGCAGCGCAAAAAGCGCAGCCTGCCGTCCTCCCCGGACGTCCAGAAGAACCGGTTGCTGTCGGTCAACTGCGGTAGCGGCCGCCTCGGTTGCTTGCTCACACACACTCCCCCGTTTGCGTTTGCGGGCCCCGTCCGGGCCTGTAGCGCCCCGCAGCTTACGTGCTTCGCACAGGGAATAACAGGGCGCGTAAACGCCTGCGAGTGTAGCACCTTTTTCAAGACACCTGACTTGTTATAGCCCTGCATTTCTGACATTCTGGGGCCGGTTGCAGCGCCGCTTCGACCCTAGTTTTGCAGCCTCCATCGCCCGCCGGGCCGGGTGAAGCAAGTACCGGGACCAATCAATCACCGGGAGCATCGACAGTGGATTTCGACTGGTCTGAGGACGACATCCGGCACCGCCGGGACGTTCGCGAATTCCTGCGGCAGGAGTTGCCGGAGAACTGGGAGGAGATGTCCAGGGACGGCCCCGGGGGTGATGTCCAGGCCGCGTTCAGTCGCCAGTTCTGCGGCCGCATGGCGGAGAAAGGCTGGCTGACACAACACTGGCCGGCCGAGTACGGCGGCCGCGACTGCGAACCCTGGCGCCACTCCATTGTCGGCGAGGAAATGTGGGCGGTTGGCGAACCGCGCGGGTCACAGTACATGAACGTGAACTGGATCGGCCCGGCCATCATGCACTACGGCACGCAGGAGCAGAAACAGTATCACCTGCCGCGCATTTCAGCCGGCGACGTGCTGTGGTGCCAGGGATTTTCCGAACCCGAGGCAGGCTCCGACCTCGCCGCGCTGCGCACGCGCGCCGAGCGGAGCGGCGACGACTACGTTATCAACGGCTCCAAGATCTGGACGTCCTACTGCAACCACGCCGACTTCATCTTCCTGCTGGTGCGCACCGATCCAGACAGCAGCCGCACCAGGGGCATTTCGGTATTGCTCGTACCCATGGACACGCCGGGGATCGACGTGCGCGAGATACCATCGGTGGTGGGTGAACGCTATTTCCACGAAGTCTTTTTCACCGATGTCCGCGTCCCCGCCAGCGTACTGCTCGGCGAGGAAAACAACGGCTGGGGCGTGGTCAATTACGCGCTGCAGTTCGAGCGCATCGGCGCCGCGCGCTACGCCCGCGCGGCACTGACCCTGGACCGCATCGTCGAAGTCGCCCGGCAGCGCGGCATGCTGGACGACCCGATTATCGTCGACCGGCTGGGAGAGGCCCGCGCGCTGTGCGAAGCGGCGCGGGTACTGGTCTACAAGGTTATCGACCTGCGCGCCAAGGGCAGCCCGCCCACTGCCGATACGCAACTCGCCAGGGTACTGAGCACCACCTGCGACAACGCTATCGGCCGCCTCGCGCTCGAAGTCTTCGGACCCGAGTCCCGCGAGTACGCCTCCTTCGCGGACAGCAACTTCCGCCTCGCGATGACGGCCGGGGTCGCCGTCGGTGCCACCGAGGTACAGCTAAACCTCATCGCCTCGCGCTTCCTCGACCTGCCCCGGGAATAGCCGCGATGGATTTCGAACTCGACGAGGAGCAGCAGGCCATCCTGGAATCCGTTGGCCGGCTGCTGGAGCAGCACGCGGGGCCGGCCCGCGCCATCGATCTGAACCATACGAACGATTACGACGGCGCCCTGCACAGCGCGCTTGCGCATTCCGGCTTCCTGCATATCGCGCGCGATCTCGCAGACGGCGACAGGCTCGCCGGGCTGGAGGCCGCGCTGGTCGTGGAGGCGATCGCCCGGGCCGGGGGCGTCGTGGCGAGCGCAGCGCAGATGCTCGTTGCACCCGCCGCCAGTGCAACGCCGCTCAAGGGACCGCTGGCACTGGCCACACGCACGGAATTGCAGCACGCTACACCGGTACGCTTCGCCGCCCACGCCGAGGCTTTACTGGTGCTGGACGACGACAGGCTGTCGCTGTGCGCTCTCAAGCATGGCGACGCCCGGAAGGTACGCTCCAGTTTCGGCTACCCCATGGGCAGGATCGTGGATGCGACAGCGCTCACCGAGGAGCCCCTCGCAGAGGGCGCGGCAGCCGCCGCTGCGCGCGACTGGTGGCGGCTGTCCCTGGCCGCCGAGTGCACCGGCACCATGGACGCCGCCCTCGCGCCTAACGCCGACTACCTGAAACAGCGACGGCAGTTCGGTCGTGCCATCGGCTCGTTCCAGGCGGTCCAGCACCGCCTGGCCAACTGCGCCATCCAGGTAGAGGCCACCCGCTGGCTCACAAGGGAGGCCGCGAGCCACGGTGCGCCCGCCGAGGCCGCCGCTGCCGCGGCGGCCTTCGCCCTGCAGGCGGCCGACCTGGTGTTCACCGAGACGCACCAGCTCAGCGGCGCGATCGGTTTTACCCGTGAATTCGACCTGCACGTGTGGAGCATGCGCCTGCTGGCGCTGCGGCAGGAACTCGGCGGCGTGGGCGGCGCCCGCCGCGCGCTCGTCGAGGCGCGCTGGGGCAGCTGATGTCGGCGCAACTGGACCTTGCATACGACGAGGAGCAGCGCGCGATCCGCGCTGCCGTGGCGCGCTTCTGCGCGCAGCACACGGCCGCCTCGCACAGCGGTCTGGACAGCGAGCGGCTCGACCGCGCGCGCTGGCGAGCGCTGGCCGAGCTGGGTGTCTTCGCGCCGGCCTGTCCCGGGCAAGACTCCGCCGGCGGTGCCGTTAGTGTGGCGGCCATTTGCGAAGCGCTGGGAGAGCACGCCGTACCGGGGCCGCTTGCGGCCACCTACAGCGCCCTGCAACTGCTGCGGGGCGACGAGGCGGGCAAAGTCATGGCCGGCACCAGCGTGGTATCGCTCGTGCCGCCGGGATCGACGCTGCTGCCCTACGGGCCGGACGCCGACCTGTTTCTGGTCTGCAGCGCCGACAGCATTTGTCGCGCCACAGCCGCCGGGACGATAGCCGGGGTCCCTACCCTGGGCGGCGAATTGTGGGGACGTGCCGACATGGTGCCCGGTGAGACCTTCGCCGACTGCGCCGATGCGCTGCTGCTGGGCAATATCGCCAATGCCGCCTACCTTG